>DASCOC010000141.1:0-3286 GCA_036011805.1 Rhodospirillales bacterium | reverse complement strand
CCCTGGACAAACAGGCGGCTTGGTTGAAAGCCAATCCCTCCGTGTCCATTACCGTCGAAGGCCATGCCGACGAACGCGGAACCCGCGAATACAACTTGGCCCTGGGCGAGAGGCGCGCCAATTCGGTTAAGGATTACCTGATTTCCCTTGGCGTTAATCCGGCCCGCGTGAAAACCATATCCTACGGTAAGGAACGTCCCGTCGCCGTTGGTTCAACCAATGCGGCATGGGCGCAAAACCGCCGTGGTGTGACAAAGGTTAGCGGCGCAGGCAGCTAAGTCTGACACCCTTCACCGGGGTAGAAATTTGGCGCTTGTCCTACTGGCATTGGCCGGGGTGGGCAAGCGCCATAATTTTGCCTAGAATGCCGCCCATATTGCCGGAAATTGGAATTCACGACGGCGGACACCGCTTTGGACCGGGGGTCTTATCGTGACCGAGTCCAGGACGGGTAGTGGCAAATTTTAGAGGCATTTTAAAAATGAAGACCGAGACATTGACTACGTGGCGCGATCGGAAGCAAGCCCCCGGCTGTCAAAGACTGGGCCGTCATCGCCGCGTCACTCATCACCTTGGCCGGTTTGGCGGGGCGGTGGTGTTGCTGGTCATGGCAATCCTGACGTTGCCCACCGACGCCCAGGGCCAAGATGCCGAAGGCATGAAAGTCATTTTGGAACGGATGGGCCGCCTGGAAAGGGACATTCGCTCTTTGAACCTGTCGCTTGCCAGAGGGGGCGCCGCACCCGTTCAAACAAAAAGCGCCACCCCCACGGGGGCGCCAGAGGCCAGGGGGGCTTCGGCGCCTGCCCCGGTTAGCAGTGGTGGTCATGCCATGGCCCGTTTAAATGCCCGCATTTCGGGGTTGGAAAACGACCTGCGCACATCCACGGGTTCCTTGGAGGAATTCACCTTCCAGTTGGGACAGGTCGCCAAGCGGCTCGATAAGCTGGTCGCCGATGTTGATTATCGGCTCAGTGTTCTGGAAGGCCGAGCGCCAGGAACGCCTCCGGGTCAAGCCCGGCCTAGGGCGGCGCCCCGGCTCAGCGCCGCGCCGGCGCCGCCGCCGGTGCAAAAAATCATTCCCGGCCAAGAAGCCCCGTTCGCCAAAACCCCCGGCAGCCTGGGAACGGTTTCACAGTCTGCGGTTAGCGCGGTTTCGTCGAAATCTGGACAGGACACATCAGCCAAGCCGGCGTCGGTGACCGCTGCCAAGGCCGCCCCCAAGGCTGTTAAGGCAGCGCCGGCCCCGGTTCAAACGCCTGCCCCTGCGCCGGCTCGTGTAGCCAGCATTCTTCCCAAAGGAACGCCGAAGGATCAATACAAATACGCCTTCGGTTTGCTGCGCCAAGCCAACTACGACAAGGCCGAAATCGCCTTGCAGGAATTCGTCAAGCTTCATCCCAAGGATGTATTGGTCAGTAACGCGCGCTATTGGTTGGGGGAGACCTATTACGTACGTGCCGCGTACGTACAGGCGGCGGAGGTCTTTCTTGAGGGCTACCGATCCGATCCGAAAGGGGCCAAGGCGCCGGATTCTCTGTTGAAACTGGGAATGTCACTGGCCGGTCTCGACAAGAAGCGCGAGGCTTGCGCCGCCTTCAATAAATTAATCAAGGACTATCCCGACGTCTCGGCCGGGTTGCGGAATACGGTCTCCCGGGAAAAACAAAAAAACAGTTGCCCCTGATGGCCGCCTCGCAGCTTGACGGAACCTCCGCGTTGCTGACGGATCAAGCATTCGAAAAATTAATGGCGGATATGGGCCCGTTCGAAGCCCGGCCGCACCTTGCCGTCGCCGTTTCCGGCGGCGCCGACAGCCTTTGCCTGGCGTTGTTGATGGGCCGTTGGGCGCAGCACTTGGGTGGGCGAGTGACGGCGTTGACGGTGGATCACGGCCTTCGCGACCAATCCCGGGATGAAGCCCGCCAGGTCGGGCGCTGGCTGCAACCGCAAGGGATCGATCATCAAATCCTCGACTGGCAAGGACCGAAGCCCCAGACCGGCGTCCAGGCGGCGGCAAGGGCGGCGCGTTACCGGTTGATGCAGGCCTGGTGCCGGAAGCACGGGGTTTTGCATCTTGGCTTGGCCCATACCCAGGACGACCAGGCGGAAACCTTTCTTCTCAGGCTCGGTTCGGGCAGCGGCGCCGATGGCTTGGCGGCAATGTCTGCTGTTCGCGAAACTTCCGATGTTCGGCTATTGAGGCCCTTGCTGGACGTTCCCAAGGCGGCCTTGCAGGCAACGTTGCGGGCTCAGGGACAAGAGTGGATCGAAGATCCTTCGAACCGGGATCCCGCCTTTGCCCGGGTCCGGGTCCGACAAGCGATGGGTGAGGGCGGACTTGAGGCACGGGGCTTGGCCCACTCAGCGTATCGTTTCGGCCGCGCCAGACAGGCGCTGGAAGCGGCGGCATCCGAGTTGCTGGCGCGTTCGCTGCGTGCCCACCCGGCGGGTTTTGCGGTGCTCCTATACACCCCCCTTGAAGCGGCGGCCGATGAGATTTCCCTGCGGGCGCTGGCAAGGGTGGTGGCGGCCATTGGCGGACGTGACTATGGCCCGCGATTGGACCGTCTGGAACGTCTTCACCAGGACGTGTTGATGAACCGCACCAAGACTGCGGCAACCCTTGGCGGGTGTCGCATTTTGATGAATGACGGGAAACTTTTGGTGTGCCGGGAAACCCGGGGCCTGCCGGCGCCGCTGGACGTTATTCCGGGCGAACGGCTGATTTGGGACAGGCGGTTTAAAATCCGCTTCGGAGGCGTTGGCGCCGCTGGGCGCCGGCTGATGCCCCTTGGCGAGCAGGGATGGGCGGAAATTGTCGGGTGCCGTCCCGATTTGCGCCACGGGCCCGTTCCCGGCCCGGCCCGGCCCTCGTTACCGGCGTTATTTGACCAATTCGGCGTATATTCGGTACCCTACTTGGGTTTTCGGCGGGAAATGGACACCGGGCCGAAAGCCTCTCAAGGCCCGAATTTCGAAAAAATCCGGTTTTCGCCACCAAATTCTTTTTCAAGTACAGGGTTTTTCTTGCGTAATGAGCCTGACATACTATCTCTCTAGGGAAGAAAGGGCGGCATTCGAAGGCTCCGTCCAATATATCCCAGCCCCCACGGAGGATTAGGAATTTGAATTTTAGTCGAAATATGGCGCTTTGGGTTGTCATCGCGCTTTTGGTATTCGCCATGTTCAACCTGTTTCAGGGCACGTCGCAGCGTGGCCAAAATGACATGCTGGCGTTTTCCGATTTCCTGACCTCGGTGGAATCCGGCTCCGTGCGCGATGT
>DASCOC010000140.1:0-1790 GCA_036011805.1 Rhodospirillales bacterium | reverse complement strand
TCCTGGACACCTATCGCTCATAAGGAGGATACGCCATGCGTGCTTATGATTTCTCTCCCCTGTTCCGTTATTCCATTGGTTTCGACCGGATGCAGCGCCTTTTGGACGCCGCCTCGGCGCACGCCGAGACGGCGCAAACCTATCCGCCGTACAACATCGAAACCGTCGGCGAAAATACTTACCGGATTACCGTCGCGGTGGCGGGATTCCGCGAGGACGATCTCGATGTGACCGTCAAGGACAACAGCCTCGCCATCACCGGCAAGGTGACGGGCGCCAACGACGAAAGAACTTACATTCATCACGGCATCGCCGGTCGTTCATTCCGTCTTGGCTTTGGTCTCGCGGACCACATCAACGTGCTTGCCGCCAGCCTTGAAAACGGCATCCTGCACATCGATCTAGAACGCCAGATTCCCGAGGAATTGAAGCCGCGCAAGATCGAAATCAAAGCGGGTCCGGTGGTTTCCTTCGCCAAAAAAGCTAGGAAACGGATCGGATCGGCCGCCAATAAGGCTGCCTGAACAGCATTGAATCTAGCCGTGAATGGGGCGCGCCGGCGATGTTCGACGCGCCCTTTCACCTTGACTGAAGGGGTTCCGTCCCTTACAACCCGCCGTCCCGGGGCTTGATTGCGCGGCCCCATTCGTTCGTGGAAAGGACAGTTCCGATGGCAAGACGGTGCGGCATTACCGGCAAGGGCGTTCAAGCCGGTAACAACGTCAGCCACGCTCACAACAAAACGCGCCGGCGGTTCCTTCCCAATCTGCAGGTGGTTTCGATTCTTAGCGATGCCTTGGGCAAGACCGTGCGATTGAGGATTAGCACGCATGCTTTACGCAGCATCGAATCCAAGGGTGGGCTCGACGCCTATCTTCTTGGCGCTCGCAAAGGCAAGCTGACAACGGAAGCGCTCCGCCTCAAGCGGCGCATCAAAAAAGCTCTTGAAAAGAAAGCGGCCTAGTACCGAGCCGATGGACTGATTGGCGACGACGCATTTGCATTTAAAACAGGCCCCAAGTTTTCCAGGCAAGACCCGCGTCAAGCGGGTCTTTTTTTGGCTCCTCGACGTTTCGAGCGGAATTCACCTGGATTTGCGGAGCCCGCGATTCCGCCACTTTCCGCCATTCATCTCTTGCTAGTCATTTTGCCCCAATCCCAGGGGAACTCAAGGCCGAAGCCGCGCTTGGCGCGGTGCCGCGAAGCGGCAGCCTTGACTTCCCCTGGGATCGGGGCGACCCCTCCGGCAAGAAATGAATGGTGGAATTCAATGCCTGCCTTCGGGAGATAACCGTCGCAATTCCACTTGCAGCGTCGAGGAACCAAAATCTTTTTCGTCAGGCCGGAACCGACTGAAGCGGCATGATGATCCGGAACATTCTGGCGAGCGCGGCGCTGATACACCTGAAAAGATGAACGCGCCGGTTTCCCTACCAGATTAACTAAAATTGCCTCACTATCTGTTACTTTCTACCCTTTAACTATTATTTCTTTCCCCAAATATGTTTCCAGTCTGTTCTATACTCATTAGTGACGGTTTTTTGTCTCTCTGGGTCGAGCCGTGGAGCAGATGACTTCTTCTCGGGCTTTCCGCTATCGGCCGTTTTTTTATCGGCCTGTTTCTTATCAGCCGGTTTCTTGTCAGCCGGTTTCTTGTCAGCCAAGGTTCCACCTCCTTAAATCAGCTTCCTTGCCGCCTCTCCATATATTCGCGGTGCCGGCGATCATCAATAGGAAACCCAAAATTCGGTTTTTTTCGACACCGCTGTTCCAGCCCTTTTTGACCACAA
>DASCOC010000139.1:0-14179 GCA_036011805.1 Rhodospirillales bacterium | reverse complement strand
ACACCACCGCCAACACGACGAATATCAGGCTTCTGATCAATTCCGCCTCCCGGCAGGGATCATAGCAGAAACCAACCGCCATTGATCCCCTCCCCTTCTATCCCTACATTCCGGCGATGAAGTTTCCCGACCCCCTCCTCCGTGGCCGCCTGATCAAGCGCTACAAGCGCTTCATGGCCGATGTGGAACTTGAAGACGGCCCCGACAAGGGAAAAGTCGTCGTCGCCCACTGCGCCAATTCCGGCTCGATGCTGTCGGTCAACGAGCCCGGCGCCGAAGTGTGGTTGAGCCCGGCCCGCAACCCGGACCGCAAGCTCAAATTCACCTGGGAGATGATCCGCATCGGCCGCACCCTGGTCGGCATCAACACCAGCCACCCCAACGGGCTGGTCGCCGATGCCATCACCGCCGAAAAGATTCCTGAGCTGACCGGATATGCGTCGCTCAGGCGCGAGGTCAAATACGGCGAAAATTCCCGCATCGATATCCTGTTGGAAAAAGACGGCCCCGATGAAGGCGGAAAATGTTACGTCGAAATCAAGAGCGTCACCATGAAACGGGATCTGGCCAAGGACGCGCCGGTGGAGTTCCCCGACGCGGTGACCACGCGCGGCGCCAAACATCTGGTCGAGCTTGCCAATATGGTCAAAGCCGGGCACCGGGCGGTGATGATGTATCTGGTCCAGCGCACAGATAGCCCCAGCTTCGCCATCGCCGCCGACATCGACCCTGAATACGCAGGCGGCCTGACGGCGGCGCAGAAGGCCGGGGTCGAGGTGTTGTGTTACGGCTGCCGGCTGACAAAACGAAACATCACGCTCACCGGCCCTGTTCCATTTCTCGGCCCATTGGCTTTTTAGAAAAAAATGGCATAATTCAATAATGCAGGAAATGATCGCTAATTTCGTGGCGTCCGACGGCCGTCACATCAAGATTCATCCGCCCGAGGATTTCGACGCCATGCTCCGTGCCGGGCGGCTGGCCGCCGAGTGCCTGGATTTCATCACCCCTTACGTGAAGCCCGACGCTACCACCGGGGAGCTGGACACCCTGTGCCATGATTTTATTGTCGATCAGGGCGCCATACCGTCGCCGCTGAATTACCGGGGCTTCCCGAAATCCATCTGCACGTCGATCAACCATGTCGTCTGTCACGGCATTCCCGGCGACAAGAGGCTGATGGAAGGCGACATCATGAACATCGACGTCACCGTGACCCTGGACGGGTGGTTCGGCGATTCCAGCCGCATGTTCCCGGTCGGCAAGATCGGCGTCAAGGCGAGAAACCTGATCAGCGTCACTTTCAATGCGATGTGGGAAGGCATCAAGGCGGTCCGCCCCGGTGCGACGCTGGGCGACATCGGCCATGCCATTCAAAAATATGCCGAATCCAAGCGTTGTTCCGTGGTCCGGGATTTCTGCGGCCACGGATTGGGCCAGGTTTTCCACGACGCCCCCAATGTCATGCATTACGGGTCCCCCGGCGAGGGCGACGTGCTCCGGGAAGGCATGTTCTTCACCATTGAGCCGATGATCAACACCGGCGCCTATGAGGTAAAAATCCTCGATGACGGCTGGACGGCGGTGACCAAGGACCGGTCCCTGTCGGCCCAGTTCGAGCATTCCATCGGCGTCACCGCCGACGGCTATGAGGTCTTTACGCTGTCGCCAATGGGGTTGGACCAGCCGCCCTATGACGTTTAAGGGCCTTGATAGCCGGTGACGAAAAAAATCGTCAAGTCCGACCCGGGCACCGCCGGCCACCGAGGGCGGCTTAGGGCGCGGTTCCTGAAAAGCGGCGCCGACGCCCTTCCCGATTACGAAATGCTGGAATTGCTGCTGTTCCAAGCCGTGGCCCGCCGCGATACCAAACCCATCGCCAAACGGCTGCTGCAGCATTTCGGCAGCTTTTCCGAAGTCATCAGCGCCGAGGAAAGTGCCTTGAAGGAGGTCGACGGCATCGGCGAGGCGGTGGTGGTGGCCTTGAAGACAGTGCAGGCGGCGGCCTTGCGGCTGGCGCGCGAAGAGGTCCTGGACCAACCGGTGTTGTCCAACTGGAACAAGCTGATTGCTTATTGCCGGGCCTCCATGGGCTTCGAGAAAAACGAACGCTTTCGCATCCTGTTCCTCAACCGCCAAAACGTGCTGATCGCCGACGAGGTTCAACAGACCGGCACCATCGACCACACGCCGGTCTACCCCAGAGAAGTGGTCAAACGCGCGCTGGAACTGGGCGCGACGGCGGTGATCATGGTCCACAACCATCCCTCCGGCGACCCGACGCCGTCGAAGGCCGACATCGACATGACCAAGGAGGTCCAAGATGCCGGCGCCAAGCTCGGCATCACGCTGCACGATCATCTGATCGTGACCAAGGCCGGGCATTCGTCGTTCAAGGACATGGGTTTGTTGTGAACATCTATCGCGTCTTCGTGCCGTTCGCCTTGGGCTATTTCCTGTCCTACCTGTTGCGGGTGGTCAACGCCGTCATCGCGCCCGACCTGATCGCCGAGATGAACCTGACGGCGGCCGATTTGGGGTTGATGACCAGCGCCAATTTCTTCGCCTTCACCATCGCGCAACTGCCGGTCGGCATCCTGCTCGACCGCTACGGCCCGCGGCGGACCGACGCCTCTTTGTTGCTGTTCGCGGCGCTCGGCTGTTTCATCTTCGCCACCGCCGCCACCGCCGAGGGCCTGATCGCCGGGCGCGCCTTGATCGGGCTGGGCACGGCGGCGTGCCTGATGGGAGCATTCAAGGCCTATGTCATGTGGCTTCCGAGCGGCCGCCTTCCCTTTGCCAACGGCTTGCAAATGGCGGCCGGCGGCTTGGGCGCCGTCGCCGGCACGGTGCCGGTGGAAATGGCGCTGACGGTGACCGATTGGCGCGGCCTGTTCGTTGTCTTCGCCATCCTGGCGCTTGTCATGTCGGCGCTGGTTTTTTTCGTCCTGCCGCGGCGCAAAGGGACGGAAACCCAGCCCGGCACCCTGAAACAACAACTGGCCGGTTTCGGCCAGGTCTTCTCCAGCCCGGTGTTCTGGCGCATCGCGCCGATGACGGTGGCGTCGCAAGCGATGTTCCTGAGCACCCAGGGGCTGTGGTCCGGGCCGTGGCTTACCGACGTCGCCGGGCTCAGCCGGGAGGCCGTCGCCAACCATCTGTTTTTAATCGCGGTTTCCATGGTCGCCGGGTTTCTGGGCATGGGCACCATCGCCGAGCGTTTAGGCAGGATCGGCGTCAAGACCATGTATGTCGCCTTCGCCGGCATGACCGTCTTCGCCGCCTTGCAGACGGTGCTGATTACCCAATGGGCCGGTGCCGTGCTGCCGACATGGATGCTGTTCGGATTTTTCGGGACCGCCGGAATCCTGTCTTACGCGGCGCTGGGCCAGGAATTCCCACCGGAACTGGCCGGGCGCGTGGTCACCGGGCTCAACGTGTTCACCTTCGGCGGCGCCTTCCTCGGCCAATGGGGCATGGGGGAGATTATCAACCTGTGGCCAACCCCCGCTGCCGGCGGTTACGCCGCCGAGGGCTACCAGGCGGCGTTCGCGGTGATGGCGGTGCTGCAGGTGCTGAGTTTGGTTTGGTTTTTGGTGTACCGGAAGACCTAGGGCGACGCCGGATTTTCCAAATCCGCCGGAACCCTGTATGATAGGCCATGCCGGGCCATCTTTTTTTTGGGGCCGGCCTTTGTTGTTTTTGAGGCATAAGAGAATTCCATGATTCCACGCTATTCCCGCCCCGACATGGTCGCCATCTGGGAGCCCGCCAACAAATTCCGCATCTGGTTCGAGATCGAGGCCCATGCCTGTGATGCGCAAGCGGCGCTGGGCGTGATTCCAAAAGACGCGGCCAAGGCGGTCCGGGAAAATGGCGACAAGCCCTATACGCCTGAGCGCATTGCCCGGATCGACGAGATCGAGCGCGAGATACATCACGACGTTATCGCCTTTCTCACCGAATTGGCCGAACACGTCGGCGACGAAGCGCGCTTCGTGCATCAGGGCATGACCTCATCGGACGTGCTGGACACCTGCTTAAGCGTGCAAATGACGGAGGCCGCTGACATCCTGCTGGCCGACGTCAACGCGTTGCTGGTGGTCTTGGAACGCCGTGCCCGCGAACACAAAGACCACGTCTGCATCGGCCGCAGCCACGGCATCCACGCCGAGCCGACCACCTTCGGCATCAAACTGGCCGGCCATTACGCCGAATTTAAACGCAACCGTGACCGGCTCGCTGCCGCCCGCGCCGAAGTCGCCACCTGCGCCATTTCCGGTGCCGTCGGCACCTTCGCCAACATCGACCCCGCCGTCGAGGCCTACGTCGCCGAAAAAATGGGCCTACGCATCGAACCGGTATCGACCCAGGTCATCCCGCGGGACCGCCATGCGGCTTTTTTCAGCACCCTGGCGGTCGTCGCCGGTGGGATTGAACGGCTGGCGACCGAAATTCGCCACCTGCAACGTTCCGAAGTGCGCGAGGCCCAGGAATTTTTCGCCAAGGGGCAGAAAGGTTCGTCGGCGATGCCGCACAAGCGCAACCCGATCCTGACCGAAAACCTGACCGGGCTGGCGCGGATCGTTCGTATGGCCGTAGTACCGGCGCTGGAAAACATCACCTTGTGGCACGAACGCGATATTTCTCATTCTTCCGTTGAACGCATGATCGCACCGGACAGTACGGTGACCTTGGACTTCGCCCTGGCGCGGATGACCTCGATGCTGGATAAGCTCGTCGTCTATCCAGGGTCGATGCTGGAAAATCTGCAACAATTCGGCGGCCTGCATGATTCCCAGCGCGTCCTGCTGACCCTCACCCAGAACGGCGTCAGCCGCGAGGATGCCTACGCCATCGTCCAGCGCAATGCCATGAAGGTATGGCGCAGTTACGGCATCGACCCGGACAACCCGTCGGGGGACCAGGGCGCCACCGTCGATACCGCGCCCGAGGACGTCGAGACCGCCGAGCACGAAAGCCGTTTCCTCTATTACCTCACCGGCGACGAAGACGTCGCCAAGGCGCTTGGGCCCGACAAGCTGGCGGAGATGTTCGAAGGGGGATCGATGGCGTTCCACACCAAGCACGCGGACACCATCTTCAAGCGGGTTTTCGGAAAGGCCTAAAGCAAATCCCGAGCGGATGAGAACATCCGCGACGACGCATTTGCGAAAAAAAGCAAATCCCGAGCGGATGGAAACATCCGCGACGACGCATTTGCGGAAAAAAACCGCGCCTAAACGGTGTCGGATTTAAAGCTGCTCTTTACCTGTTCCAGGGCGACCGGGAAAAGCCGCTCCATCTCGGCCCGAAGTTCGTCTTCGGTGATCGCCGCGCCGCGGTTTTCGATATCCTTCATCACTTTACCGATGATGTCTTCGATGCCCCCTTCTATCAGGTCCGACCCGATCACTTCCTTGACGTAGGCTTCGGTTTCAGTCGAGATCAAACCGAATTTCTTCGCCAGCCACTCGCCCAACAGCCGGTTGCGCCGTGATTCCGCCTTGAATTGAATCTCCTGTTCCATTTCGAAGCGAAACTCTTCGCCTTTTTCCCGGTCTTTTAAGGTATCAGACATTCGCGCATCCTCTTCGTTCAAAACCGTTACAGGTTATGTATAGTCGTTGACCGCCATTAGCAACCCAGGGCAACACCAGGGACCGAAACCCATGTGCACCGTCGTTATTCTCCGCCGCCCCGGCCATGACTGGCCGTTGATCCTGGCCGCCAACCGGGACGAAATGACCGGCCGGCCATGGCTACCACCGGCCCGCCACTGGTCTGAGCGGGCCGAGGTGATCGCCGGGCAGGACACGCTCGCCGGCGGCACCTGGCTGGGATTGAACGACTGGGGCGTGATCGCCGGCATCTTGAACCGGCCGGGGTCGCTGGGCCCCGACGCCGAGCTTAGGTCCCGCGGCGAACTGCCCCTGGAGGCGCTCGACCATGCCGAAGCCGCCGTCGCCGCCGAGGCCATGGCGGCGGTCGATGCCGCAAGCTACCGTTCCTTCAACCTGGTCATCGCCGACGCCGCCCAGGCCTTTTGGATCCGTTCACCCGGTAACGGTGAGCCCATCTCCATGACCGCCATCCCCGAGGGGGTGTCGATGATTACGGCCCACGACCTCAACGACGCCACATCTCCGCGCATCCAACGCTACAAGCCTCAATTCGAAGCCGCCCGCCCGCCCGATCCCGTCGCCGGCGACTGGGCCGAATGGCAAATCCTGATGGGCGACCCCGGCGACACGGAAAGTTTCGATGACGCCATCGATTTTGGCCGCAACGCCATGTCCTTCACCGCCGGCGCCACCGGCCCTAACAAGGAAGGCGGGTTCGCCACCGTGTCGTCGTCGCTGCTGGCGCTACCCGACCAGACCCGGGCCAAGGGTCTTGAGAAGATCAAGCCGAAGTGGCTGTTCGCGCCCGGCCACCCCGATCAAACGCCCTTTTCGGCTGTCAAAATCTAGCCGCTGGCTATGTTTGATACGGGGCCGGAGGTGGCGTTGTTTTGGCCGGGGACACCTGCTATATCAAGCCTACTCTAGCGAGTTTTCCGGGGGGTTCAGGTAATCCCCTTTGTAGGAACAAAAATTCATGTCCAGACGCAGACGCATTTACGAGGGCTCCGGCAAGGTTCTGTTCGAAGGCCCTGAACCGGGGACCCTGGTCCAATATTTCAAAGACGAAACCGCCGCCGACACCCAATCCGGGGCCAAAGCCGGGATTATCACCGGCAAAGGGGTGCTCAATAACCGGATTTCCGAACACCTGATGTCCCGGTTGAACGAAATCGGCGTACCGACCCACTTCATGCGCAGGCTCAACATGCGCGAGCAACTGGTACGCGAACTGGAAATCATCCCCGTCCAGGTGGTGGTTCGCAACATCGCCGCCGGCTCGCTGGCGGAACGCTTTGGCCTGACCGAAGGTACGCCGCTGCCGCGTTCCATCGTCGAGTATTATTATAAGGCCCCCAATGGGCCGCACCCCCTGGTTTCCGAGGAACACATCACCGCCTTCGGCTGGGCATCGCCGCAGGACATGGACGAAACCGTGCCGATGGCGCTCCGGGTCAACGATTTCCTCTCCGGCCTGTTCCTCGGCATCGGCCTCCGGTTGGTCGATGTGCGTCTCGAATTCGGCCGGCTTTGGGACAACGAGCAAATGCGCATCGTCCTCGCCGACGAAATCAGCCCCGATAACTGCCGGCTGTGGGACCTTAAAACCAATGAGAAAATGGACAAGGACCGCTTCCGCCAAGACCTTGGCCGCGTCGAGGAAGCCTATCAAGAGGTCGCCCGTCGCTTAGGCATCCTGCCCGAAGGCGGCCCCGCCGACATGCCCGGCCCGGAAGTCATGCAATGAAGGCGAAAGTCCACGTTACCCTTAAACAGGGCGTCCTCGATCCACAGGGTAAGGCGGTTCAGCACGCCCTGGAAGCCCTGGGCTTCGGCGGCGTCGATAGCGTCCGCCAGGGCAAGTTCATCGAGCTTGAGCTGACCGAGACCGACCCCAAAAAGGCCGAGGCCGAGGTCGAGGAGATGTGCAAAAAGCTGCTCTCCAATACGGTGATCGAGGATTACCGCGTCGATATTTCGGAAGGATAGGCGACCCTCCATGAAAGCCGCCGTCATCGTCTTTCCCGGATCCAACTGCGACCGCGACGTCCAGATCGCGCTCCGCCAATCCTCAGGCTCCGAGCCGTTGATGGTCTGGCACGGCGAGGCGGCGCTGCCCGATGTCGACCTGATCGTCGTTCCCGGCGGTTTTTCCTACGGTGATTACCTGCGTTCCGGCGCGATGGCGGCGCAATCGCCGGTGATGAAGGACGTCGTTGCCAAGGCCGATAAAGGGGTGCCGGTGCTGGGCATCTGCAACGGCTTTCAGGTATTGACCGAATGCGGACTTCTGCCCGGCGTGCTGATGCGAAACGCCAACCTGAAATTCGTCTGCAAGGACATACATTTGCGCACCGAAGCCGCCGACACGCCGTTCACCCAAGGCTACGTGGAAGGCCAGGTCATTCGCGTGCCTATCGCCCATCATGACGGCAATTATTTCGCCGACGTCGACACCCTGAAGCGCCTCAACGACGAGGACCGCGTCGCTTTTCGTTACGTCAACGCGGATGGCACAAGGGACCAAGAGGCGGGGACGGGCCTCGGGGGAGCGGGGGTGTCCCCCGAAGACCCCAGGGCCCGGACAGGGACACAACAAGAGGCCGCCAACCCGAACGGATCGCTCGATGACATTGCCGGAATTTTGAATGACACCCGCACCGTCTTGGGCCTGATGCCGCACCCGGAACGCTTGAACGATCCGGACCTGGGCGGCGACGACGGACGGGGAATGTTCGACGGCCTGGTCCGGGCGCTCGGTTAATATCAAAGATCAATGTTACTGCCCCTCCACGACGACAACCCCTTAAAGCATATCAAGTTCCAGTACGTCACCATCGGCATTATCGCCGCCTGCGTTGCCGTATTTTTCTATCAACTGTCCCTGCAAGGGCGCAGCGAACAGGCCTTCATTTTCGGCTTCGGCGCCATTCCGGCGGTGGTATTCGGGATCAAGACCTTGCCGGCGGAACTGGTACACGTCCCGGCGGCGTTGTCGCTGGTGACATCGATGTTCCTGCACGGCGGCTTCATGCATTTAATTGGCAATATGCTGTTCCTGTGGGTGCTCGGCGATAATGTCGAAGATGCGTTGGGCCATCGGCGGTTTGTCGTTTTCTACCTGGTCTGCGGCCTGATCGCGGCGCTCACCCATGCGGTCACCGATACCGCTTCGCATATCCCGATGATCGGCGCGTCCGGCGCCATCTCCGGCGTCATCGGGGCCTACCTAATGGTTCACCCCAAGGCCCGGATCAAGACCCTGGTCGGCTATTTCATCCTCAGCCTGCCGGCCTGGGTGGTGTTGGGGTTCTGGATCGGCTTTCAGTTTTTTTCCACCGCCATGGCCGCCGGCGGGGCGGGTGGCGGCGTCGCTTGGTGGGCGCACATCGGCGGCTTTTTCGCCGGCGTGGCGCTGATTATTCCGATGCGGCGCAAGGGCGTGGCGCTGTTCGACAGCGACAAGAAACGCTTTGAGCTACGGCTCGGCATTGAAAAAGCCCCGAAACGAGAAACGCGGCGGCGCTCCCGTATTCCCGACAGCGGCAGGAGCAGGCGCCAATGAACGGCAACGACAACGGCGGCCAAGGCCCCCGCCGGTAGCGGCAAGAATTACCCACCGGTAGTGAAGAATCTTCCCCTTTTCGGCACCTTTTCATCGGCCTGAATCGGTTAAGCACCTTGATTCCATGCCGAATCCGGCGGTGGCATCCCAATTGCTTAACAAAAGGTAAATCCAACAGATTTGGGAACCCGGCATGCAAAGTTACAATTTGACCAAACTTAACGTTCTGATTCTCGAAAACAACAAACTGATCCGCCAGTTGATGTCGAACGTGTTCCATGAATTCGGCGTCCGCAAGGGGCAGAAAACCGGCGATCCTGATGACGCCTTTGAAATGTTTTCGTCCGATGCCGCCGATATCATCATCAGTGACTGGTCACCGGAGGTAGACGGCATCGAATTTCTCAAACGCATTCGCTCGGCGCCGGAAAGTCCCGACCCGTTCGTGCCGATCATCATCTGCACCGGCAACACCGAAATACACCATGTGGTCACCGCCCGCGATGCCGGCATGACGGAGTTTCTGGTCAAGCCGGTGTCGGCGAAAACCATTTACAGCCGCATCGTCTCGGTCATCGAAAAACATCGCCAGTTCATCCGAGTCGAAAACTACTTCGGGCCGGACCGTCGCCGCCACGAAGCTCCCGCCATCGCCGTCGAAAGACGCAAAATGTTCGCCGCTTCCTAATTATGTTAACCTTCGCAAAATTAAGTGGAAGCACAACCGCCATGCGGGGGCATGATCTCAGACGCGACATCATCGAAACCGCCCGGGCCATGAACGCCCTGGGCATCAACCAGGGCACGTCCGGCAACCTCAGCGCCCGCATCGACGGCGGGTTTCTGGTGACGCCGTCGGGCATCGATTATGAGGCCTGTGCGCCGGATGATATTATTCGCATGACCATGGACGGCACCCCGGACGGCCCCCACAAACCGTCGTCCGAATGGCGCATGCACCGCGATCTGCTGGCCGCCCGGCCGGAGGTCCAGGCGGTGCTCCATGCCCACCCGACGTTTTCGACGGTGCTGGCGTGCATGCGCCGTGCGATCCCGCCCTTTCACTCCATGGTCGCCATCGCCGGCGGCAAGGACATCCTGTGCTCGGCGTACGCGAACTTCGGCACCGAGGAACTGTCCACCGCCATGATCGAGGCGATGCAGGGGCGCACCGCCTGCCTGCTCGCCAACCACGGCATGATCGCCGTCGCCGGCAACCTCAAAGGCGTGCTGACCCGCGCGTCGGAGGTCGAAACCCTGGCCCGGCAATACTGTCTCACCTTACAGATCGGCGAACCGGTCCTGCTCACCGACGCCGAGATGGACGAGGCGCTGGAGAAAATCAAGATCTACACCCACAGCCTCGACGTCATCGACGGTGGCTAGGGGCTTTGCCCTTCAGCCGGAAACCCGCATAGACGGGACGAACGCTACTTCGGGAGGCGTGTAGAGCCCTATGACTTTTCCTGGGATTACTACAGTTTGGTTGCGGGCCGAAGCGATCGCCGCCATCGGCAGCGGCTGGCGCAACAGCCAATCGGGCGGATGCGACTTGATCGGAAGCGGTGGTGGCGGCTGAGGTTTAGATCTAGAGACTTTATGGCGCTGTTCCGGCGGCGGGACTTTTTGTTCGATCAGGCTTTCTTTTTTCCGCGAATCCAGGCGCGAGAGCGATGCGCCCACTTGGACCAGCCCTTCCGGATGCCTTAGCGGAACCGCATACCCGCCCCCTTGGACTTCTTGCACCTGAAGCGGGCTGACGATGACCGCCCAGCGTTCGTAATTAAGCGGCGCGATGTCGACCATGACCGGTCTCCTCACACCCTTTATTTGGGCTTATACCCCGGGCGGATCAATGACCCCGGCCCGGATTGACGAAGTCCCTATCCGGGCATTGCATCGTGTCGCCCATCTGCTAAAAAGGGGCCATGAACGACGCCTCCCCCGACACCGCCCCGATCACGCCTGAAATGGTCGAAAGCCACGGCCTGAGTGCGTCCGAATACGACAAGGTATTGGAGATTCTGGGCCGCGAGCCGAACATCACCGAGCTCGGCATCTTCTCGGTGATGTGGTCGGAGCATTGCTCCTATAAATCATCGAAAAAGTGGCTCAAGACGCTGCCGACCGAGGCGCCTTGGGTGATCTGCGGGCCCGGCGAGAACGCAGGCATCATCGATATCGGCGATAACCAGGCCGTCATCTTCAAGATGGAAAGCCATAACCACCCGAGCTTTATCGAGCCCTATCAGGGTGCTGCGACCGGCGTCGGCGGCATTTTACGCGACGTCTTCACCATGGGTGCGCGCCCCATCGCCAACCTGAATTCGCTGCGTTTCGGCAGCCCCGATCATGCCAAAACCCGGCATCTGGTGTCCGGCGTCGTCGCCGGCATCGGCGGCTACGGCAACTGCGTCGGCGTGCCGACGGTGGGCGGCGAATGCACCTTCCATGCCGCCTACGACGGTAACATCCTGGTCAACGCCATGACCGTGGGACTGGCCGATGCCGATAATATCTTCTATTCGGCGGCTTCCGGCGTCGGCAACCCGATCGTCTATGTGGGATCGAAAACCGGCCGCGACGGCATCCACGGCGCGACCATGGCGTCGACCGAGTTTTCCGAGGATTCCGAGGCCAAGCGCCCGACCGTGCAGGTCGGCGACCCGTTCACCGAAAAGCTGCTGATCGAGGCCTGTCTTGAGTTGATGGCGACCGACTGCATCGTCGCCATTCAGGACATGGGCGCGGCCGGGCTGACGTCGTCGGGGTTCGAGATGGCGTCGAAAGGCGGCATGGGCGTGGAATTGGACCTCGACCAGGTGCCGCAGCGCGAAGTTGGCATGACGGCATATGAGATGATGCTGTCGGAATCCCAAGAACGCATGCTGATGGTGTTGAAGCCCGAATCCGAGGACCAGGCCCGCGCCGTGTTCGAAAAATGGGAACTGGATTTCGCCGTCGTCGGCACCCTTACCGACACCGGCCACATGGTGCTCAGGCATGGTGGTGAGATCGTTGCCGACCTGCCCATTGACCCGCTGGCGCTGGCGTCGCCGGAATACGACGAGACCGAGCGCCCATGGACGCCGACGCCGGCGCCGGACGCGCTGAACATCGATGACGTGCCCGCGCCCAACGACCCGATGGCGGCGTTGGAAAGGCTGTTGGCATGCCCGGACCTGGCCTCGAAACGCTGGATTTGGGAACAATACGACCACATGGTCATGGCCGACACGCTGGGCCATGGCCGGCCCGGCGGCGGCGCCGCGATGGTGCGGGTGCACGGCACCGACAAGGCGCTGGCCATCACCACCGACTGCACGCCCAGGTATTGCCAGACCGACCCCAGAGAGGGCGGCACCCAGGCCGTCGCCGAAGCCTGGCGCAACATTACCGCCACCGGGGCGAGACCGCTGGCGATCACCGATTGCCTCAACTTCGGCAACCCGGAAAAACCCGACATCATGGGCCAGTTCGTCGGTTGCATCGACGGCATGCGCGCCGCTTGTGAGACGCTCGACTTCCCCGTGGTTTCCGGCAACGTCAGTCTGTACAACGAAACCCAAGGCGCCGCGGTGCTGCCGACCCCCGCCATCGGCGGCGTCGGCCTGATCGAGGATTTCACCACCGCCGCCGCGCCTGTTTTTGCCGCCGAGGGCGAAACTATCGTGCTGGTTGGCGAGACAAAGGGCCACTTGGGGCAATCGCTGTACCTGCGCGAAATCATCGGCCAGGAAATCGGCAGCCCGCCGCCGGTAGACCTGGAGGCGGAAAAACGTAACGGCGATTTCGTCCGCGAGCAAATCACCGGCGGCACGGTCGGCGCCTGCAACGACGTGTCTGACGGCGGGGTTCTGGTCTGCGTCGCCGAAATGGCCATCAAAGGCGGCATCGGCGCCACCCTCCAGGTGCCGGAAAGCGTCCAGGGACATACAATTCCCGCCCATGCCTGGCTGTTCGGCGAGGACCAGGGCCGTTACGTGCTGACCACCGAGGACGCGGAAGGCCTGCTGGCGGCGGCGGAAAAAGCCGGCGTGCCGGCGATGCAAATCGGCATTTCCGGCGGCCAGGGCCTGTCGCTGCTCGGCGGCACCAAGGAAACCGCGCTCAAGGCGCTACGCCAGGCCAACGAGGACTGGCTGCCGGCGTACATGGGCGGGGCTTGAGACAAAAAATCCCATAAACAGCAAAGGGTTGACGGCGGCGCGGTAACGGCCCATATCCCCAAAGCGAAATCACACATTCGTTAATATATTTTCCGAGGATTTTCCCAATGGCCATGGAAGCCGCCGAAATCGAACGCCTGATCAAGGAAGGCCTGCCCGACGCCGACGTCACCATCAGTGATCTGCGCGGTGACGGCGACCATTATGCGGCGCAGGTCATTTCCGCCGCGTTTGCGGGCAAAAGCCGGGTCCAACAGCATCAATTGGTCTACCAGGCCCTGCAGGGCCGCATGGGTAACGAACTGCATGCGCTGCAATTGCAGACCAGCGCGCCGGACAACACTTAAACAAGGACAAACCATGAGCGACAACCCCGTATTCGAGCAAATTCAAAACGAAATCGACGGTAATGCCGTCGTCCTGTTCATGAAGGGCAACCCGATGTTCCCGCAATGCGGATTTTCCGCCGCCGTCGCCCAGGCGCTGACCGTGATGGAGGTCAAGTTCAAGGGCGTCGATGTTCTCGCCGACGACGATATTCGCAATGGCATCAAGGAATTCTCGTCGTGGCCGACGATCCCGCAGCTTTACGTCAAAGGTGAATTCGTCGGCGGTTGCGATATCGTCCGCGAAATGTATGAATCGGGCGAACTGAAGAAACTGCTCGACGACAAGGGCGTCGCGTACGCCTCCTAGAGCAAATCCCGAGCAAATGGATTCATTTGCGACGACGAATTTGCGGTTAAAAATAAGAGCAAATCCCGAGCAAATGGATTCATTTGCGACGACGAATTTGCGGTTAAAAATAAGAGCAAATCCCG
>DASCOC010000138.1:0-31953 GCA_036011805.1 Rhodospirillales bacterium | reverse complement strand
TGAACAATTTCCGGAAACGCTGAATTCGTTTGTTCCGGGGGGCATCTTCCTGGGTCAACGATTCCATCGCCTCGGTGGCCAGCGACCGGATAAAGGAATCGGCCCTTTCCTCGGTTTCGGCGGCGGCGCTTGGCGGGGCAAATCCAAACGGCAGGACAAAGACGAAAATAAAGACAAGCCCCCTCAGGGCCGCCTGGGTACGACTGTGATCCATCATGATGATCGGGTCCGCAAAGCCTCTGAAGTATTTACCAAACCATAAACCGCCGGCTTCCGGCCTTAATTATGGGGCCGTACCGATGCTGATCACCGGCAAATTGTCCGACGGATCGCCGTTGCCGATTTCATTGACCCGGCGTTGGCGGTAGAGACTGCGTATAGAGGCGTAAAAATCAAGTGAAGATTTCTCAAGTTCGTCCAAGGTTTCCATATGGAGGGCCCTGAGATCGACGGCACGGGCAGCAGACCGGGAGTATATGGCATAATCCCTATCGGTGTTGCCGGCCCAGATATTGAAGGGATCGATCAGGAAATCGACGACGATGCCGATGGCGTCGCGTGGGTTGGACGGCCCGAACAACGGCAGCATCATATAGGGTCCTTCCGGGATGCCCCACACCGCCAGCGTCTGACCGAAATCCTCGTCATGGCCCTCGACGCCTAAATCGGTGGCAATATCGTTGAGACCCAATAGCCCGAGGCTGGAATTGATCATGAACCTAATGACGGTGGCGACGGCGCGTTCCAGTTCGCCCTGCAGAACATCGTTAAAGAAAATCACCGGTGAACGCAGGTTGTCGAGCGCGTCATTGATCCGGTCCTGAAAGAATTGCGGCGTCATATCCCGATAGGCCATCGCCACGGGTTTCAGAAATGCCGCGTCGAGCCCCCGGTTGACCGCGAAGATTGCCCGGTTGGCAGGCTCGCCGGGATCGTTGATGGCGTTGAATTCGGCAACCGCCTCGGGGTCGGCGGGATTGGGCGACGTCGCGCAGCCCCCGGTAACAGACATAATCAAAACCAGGAACGCCGCCAACACCCCCGTCTGTACCCAGGTGCCGACGCGCATTTGTCGATGATGACCGGAATGCCCACCCATGCGCCCAAAACTTCCCTTTACGGCAAAACACCCGGCCCCCCAGTGAGCCCTTTGAAAAGACGGCGTTTTCGCCTTCGAATCGATATACCACCACCCATTGAGGTGTAGCAACCCTCAGTACACAAAATATAGATTGTTAATTGGTTAACATTTTATCTGTTGATTTTATATAAGGATATGTTTATGTCTTTAAATGAATACGGCATTAAACTGACAACGGACGCGACCATGCAAGCCGAACAACTCAGGCGCCAACGCCCCGCCGGCCATTCCCCGGATGGTTCCATGGATGACCTGCTGGCGGCGCTTCGCGCGGCGGCGGAACCGACGCGGCTGCGGATTCTGGCGCTCGCGTCTCACGGCGAGTTAACGGTGAGCGAACTGGTCCGCACCCTGGGCCAAAGCCAACCCCGTATTTCCCGGCATTTGAAACTTCTCACCGAGGCCGGCCTGCTTACACGCCACCGCGAGGGAAGTTGGGCTTTCCACCGGTTGGCCGATGACGGGCCGGGGGCGGATGTCGCCCGCCACCTGCATGCCCTATTGCCCCAGGTCGATAACCACGACGGCATATTGGCCCAAGACCGGGAACGTCTCACCGACGTAAAATCCGCCCGCGCCGAGGCGGCGGAAGCCTACTTCCGCGACAACGCCGAACGCTGGGATCAACTGCGCTCTCTCCATGTTGATGACGCCAAGGTGGAAAAAGCCATCGGCCAATTGTTGCCGGAAACCGGCATCGATAACCTGCTCGATCTCGGCACCGGCACCGGGCGGATGCTGGAGGTGTTTTCGTCCCGCGCCCGGCGTGGCACCGGCATTGACCGATCCCATGAAATGCTGACCGTCGCCCGCGACAAGCTCGAGACGGCCGGGTGTGCCAACTGTCAGGTCCGCCAGGGGGATATTTATCAGCTCCCGTTTAGCAGCGGCGACTTCGACGCCATCACCATTCACCAAGTCTTGCATTTCCTCGATGAACCCGACCGTGCCGTCGCCGAGGCGGCGCGGGTACTGTCGCCCGGCGGCAGCTTGTTGGTCGCCGATTTCGCCCCCCACAAGCTGGAAAGTCTGCGCCACGATCACGAACACCGGCGCCTCGGTTTCGACGGCAATGAAATCGAGGCCTATTTCAGCCGCAATCATCTAACGATTAAAGACACCATCAGCCTTGCCGGCGACCCCTTAACGGTCGTCCTGTGGCTGGCCCAAAAACCCCGAACGGACGCGGAGCCCGCGCCATGAACCGGAACCTCGCCATCGCCTCGCCGCTGCCGCACGACGTCCGGGTGTCGTTCGAATTTTTCCCGCCGAGTACGGAAAAAGCCAATGAGACCCTTTGGAACAGCATTCAGCGCCTGTCGCCCTTGAAGCCGTCTTATGTGTCGGTGACCTACGGCGCCGGCGGCTCGACGCGGGAGCGCACCCACGCCACCGTTTACCGGTTGCGCACCGAGACCGACCTGGAACCGGCGGCGCATTTGACCTGCGTCGGCGCCAGCAGCGATGAGATCGACGTCATTGCGCAAGGCTATTGGGACGCCGGCGTCAAACATATCGTGGCGTTGCGCGGCGACGCGGCGGAAGGCGGCAACAATTATCAACCCCATCCTGGCGGCTACGCCTATGCGTCGGACTTGGTCGCCGGCCTGAAAAAAATCGCCGATTTCAACATCAGCGTCGCCGCTTATCCGGAAACCCACCCCGAGGCCGCCAGCGCCGAAGCCGACCTGGACAATCTCAAGCGCAAGATCGACGCCGGCGCGTCCGAAGCCATTACCCAGTTCTTCTTCGACACCGATGTTTATTTGCGCTTCCTGGAACGGGCCCGGACCGCCGGGATCACGGTACCCATCATTCCCGGCATCCTGCCGGTGACCAACTTCACCCGGGTCGCCGAATTCAGCCAGAAGTGCGGCACCAACGTGCCGGGCTGGATGGCCGAGCTTTTCGACGGCCTGGACGACGATCCCGCCACCCGTAAATTGGTCGCCGCCGGGGTTGCCGCCGAACAGTGCCGGGCGCTGCATGCCGAAGGCATCACCGATTTCCATTTCTACACCATGAACCGGGCCGATCTGGTCTACGCCATCTGCCATATCCTCGGCGTCCGCGAAAAAAGCGAGGCCTAGAGAGCCCATGACCGCCGCCATCGAAGATCTTTTCCGCCAACGGATCCTGGTACTGGACGGCGCCATGGGCACGATGATCCAGGCCGAGAACCTGGATGAAGCCGATTTCCGGGGCCAGCGCTTCGCCGATCACGGGTCCGACCTCAAGGGCAACAACGACCTGCTGTCGCTGACCAAGCCGGACATCATCCAACGCATCCACGCCGCCTTCCTCGACGCCGGCGCCGACATCGTCGGCACCAACACCTTCAATTCGACGTCCATCTCGCAAGCCGATTACGGGATGGAGGAGATCGTCCGCGAGCTCAATTTCGAAGCCGCCAGGCTGGCGCGCGCCGCCGCCGATGAGGCCACCGCCAAGACGCCCGACAAGCCGCGCCTCGTCGCCGGCGTCCTGGGGCCGACCAACCGCACCGCATCGATGTCGCCGGACGTCAACGATCCCGGCTTTCGCAACATCAGCTTCGATGCCCTGGTCACCGCCTATACCGACGCCCTCGCCGGGCTGGTCGAAGGCGGGGTCGATCTGTTGCTGATCGAAACCATCTTCGACACCCTGAATTCCAAGGCCGCCATCTACGCGACGTTGAAATATTTCGATGACCACGATATCCGCCTGCCATTGATGATATCGGGGACCATCACCGATGCCTCCGGCCGCACGCTGTCGGGCCAAACGCCGGAAGCCTTCTGGAACGCCGTCGCCCACGCCCGGCCGGTCAGCGTCGGGTTCAACTGCGCGCTCGGCGTCGAAGAGTTGCGCCCCCACATTCAGGAGATCGCAACGGTCGCCGGGGTCAACATCAGCGTCTACCCCAATGCCGGGCTGCCCAACGAATTCGGCGGCTATGACGACACCCCGGAACACATGGCCGAACACCTGGGCGAATTCGCCCGTAGCGGCTTCGTCAATATGGTCGGCGGCTGCTGCGGGACGACGCCGGACCACATCCGCGCCATTGCCGCCGCCGTCGACGGCATCACGCCTCGGGCCATCCCCGACACCGCCCCCCATTGCAGGCTTTCGGGGCTGGAGCCGCTGAACTTCGGCGGCGTCACCGGCTTCGTTAATATCGGGGAGCGCACCAACGTCTCGGGATCGGCCAAGTTTGCGGGCTTGATCCGTGAAAACCAATTCACCCCGGCCCTGGATATCGCCCGCGGCCAGGTCGACGGCGGCGCCCAGATCATCGACATTAACATGGATGACGCGCTGTTGGACGGCGAAGCCGCGATGACCACCTTCGTCAACCTGATCGCCGCCGAGCCGGATATTTCCCGGGTCCCGGTAATGCTGGATTCATCCAAGTTCTCGATCATCGTGGCCGGGCTGAAATGCCTGCAGGGCAAGGGCGTCGTCAATTCCATCAGCCTCAAGGAGGGCGAAGAGCCTTTCATCCAACAAGCCCGGGAGGTGTTGCGTTTTGGGGCCGCCGTGGTGGTCATGGCCTTCGACGAAGACGGCCAGGCCGACAGTTATGAGCGCATGGTGTCCATCTGCGCCCGCAGTTACGGCATTCTGACCGACACCGTCGGCTTCCCTCCCGAGGACATTATCTTCGATGCCAACATTTTCCCCATCGCCACCGGCATCGAGGACCACAACAATTTCTCCAAGCACTACATCGCTGCCGTCGCCGAGATCAAAAAGACCCTGCCCCATGCCCTGACCTCGGGGGGTCTGAGCAACATGTCGTTTTCGTTTAGGGGCAACAACCCGATGCGGGACGCCATGCATTCGGTGTTCCTGTATCACGCCACCCACGCCGGTCTCGACATGGCCATCGTCAACGCCGGCCAGTTGGCGGTTTATGGCGAACTGCCCGATGACTTGCGCGGCCGCATCGAAGATGTGGTTTTTAACCGCCGCGAAGACGGCACCGAACGATTGCTAGCCGTCGCCGATCAGGCCAAGGGCCAAGTTCGGGAATCCGCCGACAACCTGGGTTGGCGCGACGGCACGGTGGGCGAACGCCTGACCCATGCGCTGGTCAAGGGCGTTACCGATTACATCGTCGAAGACACCGAGGAAGCCCGGCTTGCCGCCAAGGAGCCCATCGACGTCATCGAAGGGCCGTTGATGGACGGCATGAACGTGGTCGGCGACCTGTTCGGGTCGGGACAGATGTTCCTGCCCCAGGTGGTCAAAAGCGCGCGCGTCATGAAACAGGCGGTGGCCCATCTGCTGCCCTTCATCGAAGCCGGCCAGGACCCCAACGCCGAGACCCGGTCGCAGGGGAAGATGGTCACGGCGACGGTCAAGGGCGACGTCCACGACATCGGCAAGAACATCGTCGGCGTGGTCCTGCAATGTAACAACTACGACATCGTCGATCTCGGCGTCATGGTCCCCTATGCCGACATCATCGCCACCGCCAAGAAAGAGAACGCCGACCTTATCGGGCTGTCGGGGCTGATCACGCCGAGCCTGGAGGAAATGGCCCACGTCGCCGCCGAAATGCAGCGCGAAGGGTTGCAGATACCCCTGCTGATCGGTGGCGCGACCACGTCGAAGGTCCACACCGCGGTCAAGATCGCGCCCAACTACGACGCCCCGGTGATCCACGTGCTGGATGCGTCGCGCGCCGTCGGCGTCGCCTCGAATCTGTTGAGCAAGACGCTAAAAGACGGTTTCGTCGAAGAGGTGGCCAAGGAATACGAAGATGTCCGCGCCGGCTTCGCCGCCCGCCAGGACGCCAAAACCCAGGCGACCATCGGCCAGGCCCGCGCCCAAGGCCACGATATCGACTGGACCGGCTACACGCCGCCGAAACCGTCATTTCTGGGGCTCAAAGTGTTCGACGATTACGACCTTGCCGATCTTGTCCCCTATATCGACTGGACGCCGTTTTTCCGGACCTGGGAATTCAAGGGCGTCTATCCGGCGATACTGGAGGACGCGCAGTATGGAAAAGCGGCGGCAGAGCTGTTCGCCGACGCCGGCACCATGTTGGAGCGTATCGTCGACGAGAAATGGCTGAAGGCCCAGGCCGTGATCGGCTTTTTCCCGGCGGCGCGAATCGGCCACGACGACGTCGAAATCTATGCCTCCGACGAACGCAATGATGCCGCCGTCACCGTGCATTTCCTGCGCCAGCAAATGCAAAAGAGCGCCGGCAAGTCGAACCATTGCCTCGCCGATTTCGTCGCCCCGAAGCCAGGCGAGGGGGATGGGGGCGGGGGCGCACCAAAAGACTACCTGGGCGGGTTCGCCGTCACCGCCGGCATCGGCATCGAGAAGAAAGTTGCCGAATTCGAGGCCGCCAATGACGACTACAATGCGATCCTGTTAAAAGCGCTTGCCGACCGCCTCGCCGAGGCCTTCGCCGAGCGCATGCATGAACGCGTGCGCCGCGAATTCTGGGCCTATGCGGAAAACGAGACGCTCGAGAACGAAGACCTGATCCGCGAAGCCTACCAGGGCATCCGCCCGGCGCCGGGCTATCCGGCATGCCCCGACCACACCGGCAAACGGGATCTGTTTGCGTTGTTGGGCGCCGAGAAAAACGCCGGCATCACGCTAACCGACAGCTTCGCCATGACGCCGGCGTCCTCGGTGTCGGGGTATTACTTCTCGCATCCGGACGCGCGCTATTTCGGCGTCGGGCGCATCGGCCGCGATCAGGTCGAGGACTACGCCAACCGCCGTGGGATTACGCTGGAAGAAGCGGAACGCTGGCTGGCGCCGAATTTGGGCTACGCGCCGTAGGGGCATATAGCCGGGCCGCCGGCACTTGTGTTAGGCTCGGCGGATGATGAAAAACGCGATCACAACCCTTGTCGCCGCCCTGCTGTTTGCGATGGTGATTGCAGGGGGCGCCTCGGCGCAGCAGTACCAGCAATGGAACAACCCGGACCAACAAGCCGCCGCCGACAAGGCCGCCGCCGATACCCGGCTGCAGGATATCGTCGACCGGCTCAACGCCCTGATCGACAAAGCCGGAAAATCCCGCGCCGCCGACCCGCAATTCCTGCGCGACCTTAGGGACCTGGCGCAAGGCTATGACCGGCCGTGGCGAATTCAGCTTCTGAGCGACGATTTCAAAGACGGTGATTACACCCGCGGCCCGCAATGGACCGTCACCGCCGGGAAATACTGGATTGAAAACGGCTGGGGCCTCAGGAGCGCCGTCAAGGCCGAAGCCGCCCCGGCGCCCGAACAAAAACCGCTTTCGGGCAAGGAAGCCGTCGGCGCCATCTTCGGCCAGATCCTGCAACAGGCCCTCGACCCGGAAGGCCGGTCGAGTGGCGGCGGCAGCACCAGTACCGTCATCAACGCCACCGCCATCCAAACCCGGCTGACGATGACCAATGCGTTCGCCATCGACGTCGAATTCTACTCCGGGGCGGCGCAAGGACGGCTCGAAATCGGGCCTTATCAGGGCACGCCCAGCGGCGGCGACCGGGCCCAGTGCTATGCCCTGGCCTACGCACCGGGCGGCGAGTTGGAACTGTTGCGGGTGAGCGGCCGCGGGACCTCCGTCATCGACCGGGCGCAGGCACCGGTGAAACTGGAGGACAAGAAATTCCACCGACTCGAATGGACCCGCCGCCAAGACGGCGCCATGAGCGTTGCCATCGACGGCAAGGAAATTCTGGCTGCCACCGACTTAGGCTTTCAAGATAATTTCGACGGCTTGCGGATGGTCAACCGGGGCGGCGATTACATCTTCAAGCAGCTCAACGTTTACGGCACCCGATAACCCCCTCGCCGGGGAGCCTTCAACGGCCTTGCCAGCGCGCCCGAATCGCTTTCTCGATCACCGATTTTGTATATGCGACTGCATCCTCGTTCCGTTCCACGCGAACCTTTGTGACCGGGTTACAGCATGTGAAGGCAGAACCTCTCTCATAATCGTAGCCATGCGTTGTATCCTTCAGTTCATGGTAGAAGACGCTGTCATTCCACCTTGCCGTCGAATAACAAGCATCCAAAAGACCATCGACCAGGCCGACGTCATCCTTGTCGCCGAAGAATATATGGACCTCGGTCGAATCCGCATGATTGGAACTACATTCGGCACGACCGAAGCCGCCGGGATAAAAGGCAAAAACAAAATCGGGAACCGCACGCTTGCCGCCGAAATGTCCGCCGGCTTTGAGTGCCATCCCACCGCCCCGGGAAAACCCAATGAGGGCGAAACGGCTGGTATCGATCCGCGCATCGGCCTTCAGAATGTCCCAGGCAATCGCGCCGTCCTCGTGGTACATCGACCCGTTTGGGTTTTTGGCGCGGCCGCGGATGCCGGCATTACCGACAATCGCCGAGGCGATACCCATACCCTTTAGCCATCCTGCCCAGCGCGGCTCTCGCGAGGTCATGCCCCCCGTTCCCTCGTACATGATGACGACGGGAAACGGCCCCGCACCTTCCGGCGTCACGACATTGAGATTGTCTGCCACTTGCTCCGGCTTGATCGTTTCGCATCCCGTGACAGCGAAACAGACCGCGACAAGGCAACATACGAAGGATTTGGCCACCATCGGCGTTTCCTCCGAACAAGGATTTTCTGCACTCCCCGGAAAAACGTGGGGAGAATATACTACGTCGGGACTTTATCAATGTAGAGAAAAAGTACTTGGAAGCACAGAACCGATGGAGGTGGATAAGCCGGGGGAAACCCAATAGGAAACCCCGCCACTGGGTTCTCCGGTCATGGAGGGGGGGAGGACGGGGTTTCGCAGGATGCTCTTAGCATCACCCGAACTAGGAAGAACGGGTATAATTGATCTTAGGTCAATATGTGATCTGGCTGGTCAGGCGGAGTCATTTTTTTAACCTCCATGCATCCTTAGGTTGGCGAAACCTTGTGATGGTCCTCCCAATGTATAAACCCGCCTCGGGCGATTGAAAAAGTATACCCCAACCGGCCAAAATTTTCATTAGGAACGGTATCTGATTTTGGGTGATTCCGGGCTATCGCGTCCTAATCCCTGGCCTTCTATACTGCCGCCCATGTCTTCTGCTTCCGCCCCGCCGAAATTGCTGCTGCCCCAGGCGCCCGCCGTTGCCGCCGGCGTCCGCCAGGCCGCTTGGCTCAGCCCCGATGGCGAGATCGAAACCCTGTCCTTGAAGGAATGCGCCGGGCGTCTCCGGTCCGGTGCCCCGCCCATCGTCTGCCACGCCAAGGCGCAAGCGCGGCGCCTGGGCACCGGCCTATCACCGGCCCTGGATGTGTTGGAACTGTTCGCCTTCGTACGCCCCGCCCGCTTCGTGCTGCCGACGCCCGGCGGCCTGGCGGCGGCGCTGGGTCTGGCGCTGCCCGGCACCCTGGAACGAGAAGCCGAATCCCTGTTGGCCGCCTCAGGCGTGTTGCTGGCGGAATTGTCCGAACGCGCCGGGGGGCTGGGGGACGCCACCGCCGGGCCGATCGCCAGGGCGATGCAATTGGGCGGCTGGCCGTGGGCGGACGCGGTGCTGGCGGCGCTTGGCGATGAAGAGGCCAAGGCGGGCGGCAGGGCCAAGCCATCCGCCATGCAGATATGGAATTTTCTCGACGAATGGCAGGACCAGGCGCCGGAAACGCCGCCCGGCAACCAGCCCGTCGACGACATCAAGACCCAGGCTAGATTATCTGAGCTGTTGGGGGGCGCTGCCGAGAAACGCGGCGAACAGGTCCAATACGCGCTTTCCTCGGCGCTTGCCTTTCAGCCGCCTGAAAAGACCGGCGAGCCCGCCCTGGTGCTGGCCGAGGCCGGCACCGGGATCGGCAAAACGCTGGGCTACATCGCGCCGGCCAGCGTCTGGGCCGAAAAGAACGAAGGCCCGGTCTGGATCAGCACCTTCACCCGCAACCTGCAACGCCAACTGGACGCGGAACTGGACCGGCTGTTCCCCGACCCGGAGGAAAAATCCAGGCGCGTCGTCATCCGCAAGGGCCGGGAAAACTATCTCTGCCTGTTGAACTTCGACGAAGCCCTCGGCCGCCAACCCCCAAGCGGCGACGTATCGGGCGGCGGGGGCCAGGGGAACAATATGACCGCCTTGGGGCTGATGGCCCGATGGGCCTTGGCGACCCGGGACGGCGACATGGTCGGCGGCGACTTCCCGGCCTGGCTCAAGGACCTGATGGGCGCCGCATTGACCACGGATCTCACCGACACCCGGGGCGAATGCATTTATTCGGGGTGCCGCCATTACGGACGCTGCTTCGTCGAACACACCGTGCGCCGGGCCAAGGCCGCCGACATCGTCATCGCCAACCACGCCCTGGTCATGATCCAGGCGGCCCTGGGAGGAGGACACTATGGCAGAAATGGGGGCGACGAGAACGGGGTCACGACGCGCTATGTCTTCGATGAGGGCCACCACCTGTTCGGCGCCGCCGACAGCGCCTTTTCCGCCCACCTGACCGGGCGCGAGACGGCGGAGCTGCGGCGTTGGCTTGTCGGTGCGGAGGAAGGCAGCCGGTCGCGGTCGCGCGGTTTGCGCGAACGCATCAAGGACCTGATCGACGGTGACGACGATGCCACCGAAGCGCTCGACGAGGCGCTTAAGGCGACCCGCGCCCTGCCGGCCAGGGACTGGCAAAAGCGTCTCGGCGGCGACGGGCCGGTTGGTACCGCCGAGGCCTTTCTCGCCCTTGTCCGCAGCCAAGTCTACGCCCGCGACGGTAACGGCGGCGCGTTCTACAGCCTGGAATCCGAAACCGGCCCAACCGTGGACGGGCTGCTGGAAGCGGCGGCAAAGCTGGACGGGGCGCTGGCCCGCCTCAACAAACCGCTGGGTAACCTCATTAGGGCGCTGGCGGCGCTGTTGGATACCGAGGCCAAGGACCTGGACAGCCAAACCCGCACCCGCATCGAGACCGTGTGCCGCAGCCTCGACCACCGCGGCCGCCAGCAAATCACCGCCTGGCGGCGGATGCTGCAGTCCCTGGCCGAGGAAACGCCCGACGAATTCGTCGATTGGTTCGGTGTCGAGCGCATCGACGGCCGCGAATTCGACATCGGCCTACACCGCCATTGGGTCGACCCGACGCTTCCGTTTGCCGACGCCGTGATCGCGCCATCGCATGGGGTGCTGGTGACGTCGGCGACGCTCAGGGATGCCACCGGCGATGCCGAAGCCGACTGGGTGGCGGCGGAGCGGCGCACCGGGGCGATGCATACGGCAAAGCCGCCGGAACTGACGGCGGAGGCGTCGCCGTTCGATTACGCCGCCAATACAAAAGTTCTCATCGTCGGCGACGTCAACCGCAACGAGGCGGACCCGTTGGCGGCGGCCTACCGGGAATTGTTCGTCGCCGCCGGCGGCGGCGCCCTCGGGCTGTTTACGGCGATTTCGCGGCTTCGCGCCGTGCATCAGCGCATTCAAGGCGCCATGGACGAAGCCGGGCTGACCTTGCTGGCCCAGCATGTGGATGTGCTCGACACCGGCACCTTGGTCGATATCTTCCGGGCCGAGGAAAATTCCTGCCTTTTGGGCACCGACGCGGTCCGGGACGGCGTCGATGTGCCGGGCCGGGCGCTGCGGCTGATCGTCTTCGACCGGGTGCCGTGGCCACAGCCCAACATCCTGCACCGCCACCGCAAAAAGCATTTCGGCGGGGCCGCCTATGACGACATGCTGACCCGGCTGAAACTGAAACAGGCCTATGGGCGGCTGATCCGCCGCGCCGATGATCGTGGCGTCTTCGTGATGATGGACAGCCGCCTGCCGACACGGCTGCTGGGGGCCTTTCCCGAAGATGTGGAAATTCATAGAGTAGGCCTCAAGGACGCCATCACCGAGACCCGCGCCTTTCTGGCGGACCATAATTAAAGGGGGATTACCCATGACCACCTTGGACGGACGAACCATCGGCTTTATCGGCCTAGGGCTGATGGGCAAGCCCATGGCGCGCAACCTGCACGCCGCCGGCGCCGCGATGATCATTCACAACCGCTCGCAAGGGGTGGTCGAGGAATTGGCCGCCGACGGCATGAGCGCGGCCGAAACCCCCGCCGACGTCGCCGCCAAGGTCGGTGAGGGCGGCACCGTGATCATGTCGCTGCCCGACACCGCGGCGGTGGAGAAGGTCCTACAAGGCCCTGACGGCGTCATCGGCGGGTTGAGCAACAACGCCAAGGGGGCCGGCACCCTGGTCATCGACATGGGCACCACCAAGGTCACCGCGACGCGCCGTTTCGCCAAAGACGTGACCGCCGCCGCCGGCGTTTATATGGACGCGCCGGTTTCCGGCGGCACCATCGGGGCGATAAGCGGCTCGCTGACGATCATGGTCGGCGGCCCCGACGATGCCCTGCAACGCGCGGCCCCCCTATTCGATGTCCTCGGCCAATCCACCACCCACGTCGGCGCCGTCGGCACCGGCCAGATTGCCAAGGCCGCCAACCAGGTCATCGTCGGCCTCAACATCGGCGCCGTCGCCGAAGCGCTTACCCTGGCGAAAAAGGCCGGCGCCGACCCGGCCCGGGTCCGCGCAGCCCTCAAGGGCGGCTTCGCCGATTCGCGCATCCTGGAAGTCCACGGGCTGCGGATGATCGAAGGCAAGTTCGAGCCCGGCGGCAAGTGCGTGACCCAGCGCAAGGACATGGACCAGGCGCTGGAGCTGGCCGCCGAGTTGGGCTTCCAGTTGCCGGCGACGGCGCTCAACCGGGACCTTTATGACAAGATCGTCGAGGCCGGCATGGGCGACCTCGACCATGCGGCGCTGATCAAGGCCATCGACCCCGAAGGGGGGTAATAAGTCCCCGAAGGGGGGTGAGTGAGAATGTCGGTTGAACTGCCCAGGAGGAAGCCATGAGTGTCTACGCCGGAGACAGCGCCTTATTCCGTGACCAGTTTGGCACCGTGGAAATGCGGGAGGTATTCGATGATCGCATGACCGTGCAAAAGTGGCTGGATACGGAGGTGGCGTTGGCCCGGGCCGAGGCGGAGCTGGGCGTCATTCCCCAATCGGCCGCCGAAGAGATCGCCGCCGCCGGCAACGCCGCGGATTACGATCTCACCGCCTTGAAAGCGGAAATGGATCGCACCCAGCATCCCATCGTCCCCCTGGTCCGGGCCATGGAGACCAAATGCTCGGCCGAGGCCGGCGGATATATCCATTGGGGCGCAACGACCCAGGACATCATGGACACCGGACAGGTGTTGCAGATCAAGGATGCCTGGAACCTGGTTACGGCTGATCTCGATGCCTTGGAGGACAACCTGGTCAGCCTCGCCCGCACCCACCGCGATACACCGATGGCCGGACGCACCCACGGCCAGCAGGCGCAGCCCATCACCTTCGGCTACAAGGTCGCCGTTTGGATTTCCGAGATTCGCCGGCACCGGACCCGCATCCACGAATGTACCAAGAGGTTGTACATGGGACAGTTCTCGGGCGCCGTCGGCAGCATGGCCGCCCTTGGATCCAAAGGCCCCGAGGTGCAAGCCAGGATGATGGAAATCCTGGAGTTGTCGGCGCCGCCCATCAGTTGGCATGTGTCCCGCGATACCATGGCCGAAGCCACGTCGGTGATGGCCATGGTCGCCGGCACCATGGGCAAAATCGCCCATGAAATCTTTATCATGTCGAGAACCGAGTTTGCGGAACTGGAAGAGCCCATGCCGGCGGGAAAGGTGGGGTCATCGACCATGCCCCATAAACGCAATCCCGCTATCTGCGAAAGCGTGGTCGCGTTGGCGCGAACGGCGCGGGGATGTTTGCCGCCGGCCTTCGAAAACCTTGTTTCCGAAAGCGAACGCGACAAATTTGCCAACCATGTTGAACGCGAGTTCATGGCGCGGCTGCATTTGCATACCCACGCCGCGGTCAAGAAGATGGTCGTTTGCACCGGCGGGCTCACGGTCAAGGCCGACAACATGCGCCGCAACCTGGATATCACCGACGGGCTAATGCTGTCGGAAGCGGTGATGATGAAATTGGCGCCGGTTTTCGGCCGCCTGGAGGCGCACGAAATCCTCTATCAGGCGGCGCAGCAGGCCGCCGTTGACGGCCGCACCATGAAGGACGCGTTGATGGCGTTACCCGAGGTAACCGATAAGCTGAGCGAGGCGGAAATCGATGCCGCGCTCGACCCCGTTGCCTACACCGGCCTTTGCGCCGCCTTCGTCGATAAGGTGCTGGGCGATTGAACAGGCCAAAGAAAAGGGCCGCCCCCTCCTCTGTAAAAGCGGGGGGACGGCCCTGATCTTGTAAGCGTTCGGCAGGTATGGGTCTTTTATTAACGCAAATTCGTCGTCGCGGATGAACCCATCCGCTCGGGATTTGCTTTAGAATCCACCCATGCCGCCCATGCCGCCCATGCCGCCCATGTCGGGGGCTGCCGGCATCGGGTCTTTCTTCTCCGGCTTTTCGGCGACCATGGCTTCGGTGGTGATCAACAGACCGGCCACCGAGGCGGCGTCCTGAAGGGCGGTACGCACGACCTTGGTCGGGTCGATGATGCCGGTCTTGATCATGTTCACATATTCGCCTTTCTGGGCGTCGAAGCCGTAGCTCTTGTCCTTCTTCTCGAGCAGCTTGCCGGCAACCACGGCGCCGTCCTCACCGGCGTTTTCGACGATCTGGCGAACCGGCGCCTGCAGGGCGCGGCGGACGATTTCGACACCGACACGCTGGTCGTCGTTAGCGCCCGTGACTTTGTCGAGCGCCTTGATGGCATAGAGAAGCGCCGCACCGCCACCGGGGACAACGCCTTCTTCAACCGCGGCGCGGGTCGAGTTGAGCGCGTCATCGACACGGTCACGACGTTCCTTGACCTCGATCTCGGTGGCGCCGCCGACACGGATGACGGCCACACCGCCGGCCAGCTTGGCGAGGCGTTCCTGCAGCTTTTCCTTGTCGTAGTCGGACGTCGTTTCTTCGACCTGGGCACGGATCTGGGAGCACCGGGCTTGGATGTCCTTTTTCTTGCCGATGCCTTCGACGATGGTGGTCTCATCCTTGGTGATGATCACCTTCTTGGCGGAACCCATCATCTCCATGGTGACGTTTTCGAGCTTGATGCCGAGATCTTCGCTGATCACCTGGCCGGAGGTCAGGATGGCGAGATCTTCCAACATTGCCTTGCGGCGGTCGCCGAAACCGGGCGCCTTGACGGCGGCCACTTTCATGCCGCCACGCAGCTTGTTGACGACCAGGGTCGCCAGCGCCTCGCCTTCGATGTCCTCGGCGATGATCAGCAACGGACGGCCCGACTGCACCACCTGTTCCAGGAGCGGCAGCAGGGGCTGAAGGCCACTGAGCTTGCTTTCGTGGATCAGGATGAAGGGGTTTTCCATCTCGCAGTTCATCTTGTCGGCGTTGGTGATGAAGTAAGGAGAGGTATAGCCGCGGTCGAACAGCATGCCTTCGACGACGTCCAACTCGGTGTCCAGGCCCTTGGCCTCTTCCACCGTGATGACGCCTTCGTTGCCGACCCGTTCCATGGCTTCGGCGATCATTTCACCGACTTCGGTGTCGCCGTTGGCGGAAATGGTGCCGACCTGAGAGACCTCTTCGCTGGTGGAGACCGGCTTGGAGGACTTCTGCAGGGCATCAACCACCTTATGGACGGCCGTATCGACGCCGCGCTTGAGGTCCATGGGGTTCATGCCGGCGGCCACCGACTTGGCGCCTTCACGGACGATGGCTTGCGCCAGAACGGTCGCCGTGGTGGTGCCGTCGCCGGCTTCTTCGTTGGTCTTGGAGGCGACTTCGCGGACCATCTGGGCGCCCATGTTTTCGAACTTATCGGAAAGTTCGATCTCCTTGGCGACGGTGACGCCGTCCTTGGTGATGCGCGGTGCGCCGAAGGCCTTGTCGAGAACGACGTTGCGGCCCTTGGGGCCCAACGTGATCCTGACCGCGTCGGCCAAAATATCGACGCCGGCGAGCATGCGCGTGCGGGCGTCGGTGCCGAATTTAACTTCTTTTGCTGGCATTTGTTTCGTCCCTTATTTCTTTGTAATGATGCCCATGATGTCGGACTCTTTCATAATGATCAGCTCGTCACCGTCGATGGTGACTTCGGTGCCTGACCATTTTCCGAACAAAATTTTGTCTCCGGCCTTAACGTCCAACGGCGTCACTTTGCCGTCTTCGCTTCTGGCCCCGGAACCGACGGCGATGACTTTGCCCTCCATCGGCTTTTCCTGAACGGTATCGGGGATAATGATGCCGCCCGCGGTTTTCGTGTCCTGCTCAACGCGTTTAACCAAAACGCGGTCATGCAGCGGTTTGAATTTCATCGTTCGCTCTCCATGAACTCTTTTAATTTCAAATAGATAGGGGAAATTGCTAGCGCTCCCCCTTGTTGAGTGCCAAACATGTAGGGGGGGAACCCGGCGCTGTCAAGGAAAACGGGAAAAAAATCCGCCGCGGGCTTCTAACGCCGGGTAATGCCGGGGTCGCGGGCGACCACGGCGGCGTCCCAGACGGCGATATAGCGCGACCGGAACCGATAGACGGCAACCGGCGTCGCTCGGGTCGGCAAAACCTCGTGATAGGCGATGATCTTGGCGTCCGGATGCGCCTGGATATATTTCTCGGTGTCGGGATGAAACATGCCGACCTGGGCAATTGGTTTCTCCAGCCGTCCGAGGAAATTGTACTGGCCGTGGTATTTGCTGTAATTGGCCAGCGGCACGCCGTCGCGTTGCCACAGCGACAATCTCATCGCCAGCGGCTTGAGGTCGTACGAGGAAGCCAGCACCGGGCGCATCGCCAGATGCCCGACGACCACCATCACGGCGCTGACGGCGGCCAGCACGCCGGCCCGGCCGAGGAGGGACAGCCCGCCCGACGCCATCACGGCAAAGCCCGCGACAATCAACGCAGCCCCCCAGCCGGTGACGACCAAATCCAGCCATGGCGGCACAGACGTTAGCGGCAACTGATCGAGGCCAATCAGCATGGCGCCCAGGATCACCGCCAACAGGCCGGGCAACACCGGGTCCAGGGATTTGTTGGACGCCGCGCCGTCCGCTGTCAGCATCCGCGCGGCGATCAATGCCAGGGCCGGCAGTTCGGGCAGCAGGTAATGCGGCTGCTTGCCGCTGATGGCGGAAAACACCACCACCGCCGGCACCAACCAGGCCAGACAAAACCGGATGCTGCCATCGCCCCAATTCAAATGGCGCGCCGCCCGCCACAGCGGCGGCCACAGCAGCCACGGCAGCGCCATCACCGGCACCACCGCGCCATAAAACCACCACGGCTGGCGATGGGCGAACGCCGACACCACCCGGCCCGCCGACTGGCCCCAGAATATCGCGTCGCGGTAAGCCTCGCCGCCGGAGATTCCGGCGGGAATCGCCCAGGCCAGGCCGATGCCGGCGCCCAGGATGACGGCGGCGAAAACCCCCGCGTACCAAAGACCCTTGCGCCTTTCCCAAGCCCTGGAAAGTCCCCCCGAAATCCCCTGGCCCCACCACGGCGCCGACAACGCCACCGGCAAGGTGTGCAACAGGATCGCCGGTCCCTTGGTCAGGACACCGAAGCCGATGCCGACGCCGAGCAGCAAAAGCCCGCCACAGCCGCCGCTCCGCCACGACCGGACCGTCCCGATCAGGCCCAACAGGGTAAACGCGGTCAGCATCATGTCGAACATGGTCAGTGTCGTGAACAACGCCCAGAACACGCCGCCGAACAACATCAGCGGCGCGATCGAAGCGACGGACTCGCCATCGGCCTCCGGCCACAATTCGCGGCCCAGCCTTGCGGTCAGGAACAGGCTGGCCAGCCCAAAGGCCGGCGCCACCAGCCGCGGCCACCATTCGTTGACGCCAAAGGCGCCCCAGCCCAGATTGATCAGCCAGAACAACAGCGGCGGTTTGTGGCTATAGGTCTCGCCGTTGAGGTGCGGCACCAGATAATCGCCGCCCAGCCACATCTCCCAGGCGACGGCCAGGTACCGGGTTTCGTCCACCGGCATTAACGGCCGGGTCAGGACCGCCGCCGCCATGACGACAATCCACAACCCGGTCCAAACCCAAGGCGTTCTGTCGGTGACCAACATCTTATTCCGTTTCCGGGTTAGAGACAGGATCGAGCTGGCGGTCGACATCATCATCGAAGCTCAGCCCGTGCCGGTGGCGGCGGTATAAATACACCCCCATGATGCCGGAGGCCGCGAACAGAACGGCGCCGAGCCCAATCCGGAACCAGGGATCGATGCTGACGCCGCTGCCGACCAGGGCGAACACCAGTGTCTGTGGCAGATAACCAATAAAAGAGCCGGCGAAAAACGGTGCCGCGCGCACGCTCGACACCCCCGCCGCCAGATTGGTCGCCAGGTTGCTGCCCAACGGCAGGAAGCGGATCAGCAAGGTCATGGTCAACGGATTTTCGCTGAGAAACCTGTCGATGCGTTTGACCTTGGACGGAAACCGGTGGGCGACGAAATCCCGGCCCAGGAAGCGGGCGTAATGAAAGGCGGCGATACAGCCCAGCGTCACCGCCACCAGCGCCAGCCCGGTGCCGGCGGCAAGACCGAACGCGTAACCGCCCAAAAAGCCGACCAATTGCCGGGGCAGGCCGACCGCCGTGAACGCCATGCCGCCGGCAATGAAAACAAGCCAGCCGCTGGCGCCCTGGCCGCGCACATTGGCGTCGATCCAGGCCTCATCGAAAATCGCGGTCACATCGGTCGCCTTCATCAAGCCGACCACCAGCACCAGCGACACGAACAACGCCGAAGAGCGGAGCAGGACTTTAGCGTTCATTCACGGTTGCTTTCTATTTCGGGGCGGGGCACCCGCCGCTTCAACCACCACACCCCAAACAGATCGACGATACCAACGCCCAAGCGGTCGAACAGGCCGTATTTTGTCACGCCCTCAAGCCGGGGCCGATGGTTCACCGGCACCGACAGCACGCGCCCACCCAGGCGCAACATCAAGGTCGGCAGGAAGCGGTGCATGTGATCGAAAGCGGGCATCGACATAAAGGCGGCGCGGGAAAACACCTTCAAGCCGCAGCCGGTGTCCGGCGTGCCGTCGCCCAGCAACGACGCCCGAACGGCGTTGGCGATCCTGGACGACACCCGCTTCAGCCAGGGGTCCTGACGCCGGGTCCGTTGGCCGGCGACCAGCAAACGGCCGCGGTCCGCGTCGGCCGTGAATGCCGCCAGCAATTTCGGAATGTCGGCGGGATCGTTCTGGCCGTCACCGTCCAGCGTGATGATGGTCGGCGCTTTGGCCGCGTTGACGCCGGTGATGATGGCGGCGCTTTGGCCGGCCGACGCTTTATGGCGGATGATGCGCAACTCGGAACAATCCTTGGCCACCTCGCCGAGAACCGCGGGCGTCGCGTCGGTGCTGCCGTCGTCGACATAAATAATTTCATACGCCGCACCCATTGCGGCCATGGCCGCACGGATTTCGGCAATCAGGGGGGCAACGTTTCCGGCCTCGTTGCGGACCGGCACGACGACACTATATTCAGGCGACGTAACAGAGTTTTCGGCGACCAATGAACTTTCCCTATCCGCTTGGAAAACCAATGGCCGCTGGTATAGCGCCCGGCCCCATTAACGGAAAGGCCTTTCCGGTCTTCTTAATCGTTCAATTTCGCCCGCAACCGGTCCAGCCGCAGCCGCTGGCGGGCGTCCGTCAGCCGCCGGGAGGCGCTGATAACGGCGACAAAGGTGCCGAAGCCGGTACCGCCGGCGATCAGAAAAATAATCAAAATCTGGTATTTGACCGCTTCCACCGGGGCGACACCGGCAAGGATCTGGCCGGTCATCATCCCCGGCAACGAGACCAGGCCCGCCGCCGCCATGGAGTTAATGATAGGGGTCAACCCGGCGCGCATGGCGGCGCTCCTGACGCCCTGCAGGGCCCGGCCGATGTCGGCGCCCAGCATCAATTGCGCCTCGATCCCGGCACGCTCAGTGTGGGCGCCGTTGACCAGCCGATCAAGGCCGAGGCTGACGCCGTTCATGGTATTGCCCAGGATCATGCCGAGAATGGGAATCGCATAGCGCGGGTCGTACCAGGGATCGGCGTGGATTTGCGTGGTCAATCCGAACACGGTAACGATCAATCCCGCCGCCATCATCGCACTGGTGCCGATGCCATAGGACCAATAGCCTTCGAAGCGGCGGTCTTGCCGCGCCATGGCTTCGCGCCCGGCGAACAGCACCATCGCCAACGCGGCCAGCGACGTAAACAATGGCGACGCCACCGCGAACAACGCCTTCAGCACCAGCCCGACCATGGTCAATTGCACCACCATGCGGGTGCCGGCGATCAACAGCCGCTTTTCCAGACCCAATTGAAACGCCACCGACAGCCCGGCGTTGAACATCAACAACAAACCGGCCACGGCGATGTCCCAATAGCTAAGGGTGATGAAATTCATGGTGTCTTTGTCCCCTGGCCCTTTGTCCCCTGGCCAGCCCCCTGGCGCTTTGTCCCCGGGCCAGCCCCCTGGCGCTTTGTCCCCGGGCCAGCCCCCTGGCCCTGTTCTACCAAGCTCAACTCGCCCGCGTTCATCTGGAAGTGGCGCGTCGCCATGCGCGCCGCTTGGTCCGCGTCATGGGTAATCAGCACCATCGCCACCCCTTCGCCGCGCCGCTCATGCAGCATGGCTTCGACCTTGGCAGTGGCTTCCGGGTCAAGCCCCGAGGTCGGCTCATCCAACAACATCACTTGGGGGCTGGTCAGGAATGCCCGAACCATGGCCAGGCGCTGCTTTTCCCCGGTCGACAGGCGGGCCACCTGCCAATCCAGGGCGTCGGCGGCAAGGCCCAAGCGCATCATCAAGGGCGCCGCCAGGGCGGGATCGTCGAAATGAGTTTCCACCCGGTCCGCCCACCACCCGGCTTCGGCCGGGACGTAAACCACCCGGCGGCGCCAATCGGGCGCGGGCACGGCGTCACGGGCGCGCCCCATCAACGACACCTCGCCCTCATTGGGATCGAGATCGACAATGGACCGCAACATTAACGACTTGCCGGCGCCCGACGGCCCGCCGATGGAAATGCATTCGCCCTCGGCCAGGTCCAGGTCCAGGGGCGCGATGCCGGGCCGGGTAAGACGGCGGATTTTTAACAAAGGCCTTTCCCCCTATATTCCCTAGGGCCCATTTTGGCCGAGCCCACCCTTATCGACAAGCGTAGCCGCTTTCCTAAGCCTCGAATCAACGCCGCCGAACGGAGAAGCCCCGCCCTCGCCGGCCCCATCGGTTGCCCTCGGAATGGCTTATTTGCCGGAGATTTCCGCCGTATTTAGCGGCATCGAAATAAGGGCTTGCGCCCCACACCCGATCCGGGGTATTTCCCGCCCAACATGCTCATGGTTTCGGGATTATTTTCGAAATGAACGCGCTGATCTTAAAGACCGCGCCGCTCTTTTTCCCGAACCCGGACTCCCTCTATATCAAACTGGAATCCAGCTTTCCGCTGGCCTGTCCTTATGTCTGAACCGTTGCTCTGACTTTAGAGGAAAATAAAGAAAGCATGACTGAACAAGTAAGCGGCCTCAAAGAAACCACCACCAAAGACCTTAGTAAGTTTTTCAAGCTTGAGCGGACGATCCACGATTTATCGGCGAAGCCGGTGATCGGCATCGGCATCGCCGCCATTTTCCTGTCCATCATCTGGCTCGCCACCCACACCTTGACCGCCGGGATCGAAAACCAGGCCTTCATCGTCGCCGCGGGGGTTATCGGCGGCTATATGGCCATGAACATCGGCGCCAACGATGTCGCCAACAACGTCGGTCCGGCGTTCGGGGCCAAATCGCTGACCATGCTCGGCGCGCTGATCATCGCCGCCATCTTCGAGACCGCCGGCGCGGTGCTGGCCGGCGGCGACGTGGTCAAGACCATCTCCAAGGGCATCATCGACCCGTCGCTGATTCCCAACACCAAAATATTCATGATGCTGATGATGTCGGCGTTGCTGTCCGCCGCCTTGTGGATCAACCTCGCCACTTTTTTAGGCGCCCCGGTGTCGACCACGCATTCCATCGTCGGCGGTGTCCTCGGCGCCGGTATCGCCGCGGCCGGGGCATCGGTGGTCGATTGGAGCGTGATGAGCAAGATCGCCGCAAGCTGGGTGATCTCGCCGGTGCTGGGCGGGATCGTCGCCGCCATGTTCCTGGCGTTTGTTAAAAACCGGGTGCTGTACCAGGAAGACACCATCGCCGCCGCCAAACGCTGGGTGCCGATCCTGGTCGCCCTGATGGCCGGCGTGTTTGCCGCCTATCTGTCCGTGAAGGGGCTGAAACGGGTGTGGAAGCCGGAACCCTGGATGGTCGCCGTCATCGGCGCCGGTTTCTTCGCCGCCACCTTCGCCATCGTCAACCCGCTGATCGCTAAACGCTCGGAAGGCATGGAAAACACCAAGAAAACCATTCGCGGCCTGTTCCATATTCCGCTGATCTGCGCGGCGGCGTTGCTGTCTTTCGCCCACGGCGCCAATGACGTCGCCAACGCCGTCGGGCCGCTGGCCGCCATCGTCGACGCGGCATCGACCGGCGCCGTTTCCGCCAAGGTCGGCATTCCGGCCTGGGTGCTGTTCGTCGGCGCCGCCGGCATCACCATGGGGCTGATGCTGTTCGGGCCGAAACTGATCCGCACCGTCGGCAGCAAGATTACCCGCATGAACCCGATGCGCGCCTTTTGCGTGGCGCTGTCCGCCGCGATCACGGTGATCGCCGCCTCCGCCTTGGGGCTGCCGGTGTCATCCACCCACATCGCCGTCGGCGCCGTGTTCGGAATCGGGTTCCTGCGCGAATACCATTCGTCCAAGGGCACCCACATGGGCGGCTACGCCAAAAAAACCAACCGGTCGCCCCCCCGGACACCTTCCAAATGGGACCTGCTGCCGTCGGAAGAAAAAAACCGGCGTAAAAAATTGGTGCGCCGGCAGTATTTATGGTCGATCATCGCCGCCTGGCTGATCACGGTTCCCTTGTCCGCCCTGTTCTCCGCCGGCATCTACATCGCGCTCAAGGAATTCGTGGTCTAGGCCTGCCGATGTAAAACCCTGAGCGGAAAGATTTTATTTACCTATCCCGGTTATGGTGGCCCCGGGGACATGACGGGGACATGACGGGGACTTGACGGGGACATGACGGGGATTTAGCTGGGGTTTAACCATGGTCACCACCACCGGCATACTTACCAAATGCCGACGCCTGATCGGCAATGATCACATGATTCTGGTGTTCCTGGCGATGATCGCCGGCGGTCTCGCCGGCAGCGCCGTGACCCTTTTCCGTGAAATCATCACCCTGATCCAGATCCTGTTGTACGGGTCCGGGTCGGAACGGCTGTTCGTCAATGCCGAGACGCTGGCGTGGTGGAAGATTCTGCTGGTGCCGGTGGCGGGCGGATTGGTGGTCGGCGCGATTGTCCAATTCCTGCTGCCGCAAAAACGCCCGCAAGGCGTCGCCGACGTGATCGAGGCCAGCGCGCTCAAGGGCGGGTGGATGTCATCGCGGACGGGCCTGGTGGCGGCGCTGGGGAGCGCCATTTCCATCGGCGCCGGCGCCTCGGTAGGCCGCGAAGGCCCGGCGGTGCATCTGGGTGCCAGCCTGGCCGGATGGATCGGCCGGCGTTTGCATCTGAGCCGGTCGCTGACCCGCACGCTTCTCGGCTGCGGCGTTGCCGCCGCGGTGGCGGCCTCGTTCAACGCGCCGATCGCCGGCGCCCTGTTCGCCAGCGAAGTGGTCATCGGTCATTACGCGCTCCGGGCGTTTGCCCCCATCGTCATCGCCTCGGTCGCCGGCACCGCCGTCTCCAGGGCCTTTTTCGGCGATTTCCCGGCCTTTGCCTTGGCCGATACCCCGTTGGCGTCGTTTTGGGAATTCCCGGCCTTCGTCGGCTTAGGCATCATCGCCGGCATTACCGCCATCGCCTTCATGCATTCCATCTTTTCGGTCCAGCAACTGGCCGCCAAAACCCCCCTGCCGGCGTGGTTGAGACCGGCCGTCGGCGGGCTGATGGTCGGGTTGATCGGGTTGGCGTTCCCCGAGGTCATGGGCGTCGGCTACGGCCTCACCGAGAACGCGCTGATATTCAATATTTCACTGTCGATGCTGGTCGTCCTCTGTATCGCCAAGATCGCCGCCACCGCCGTCAGCATCGGCTGGGGTTTTTGTGGCGGCGTGTTTTCGCCGTCGCTGGTCATCGGCGCGTTGCTCGGCGGCGCCTGGGGGGTCATCTTCACCTCCCTGTTCCCCGAGTATTCATCCGGCCCCGCCGCCTATACCCTGGTCGGCATGGGCGCCATGACCGCCGCCGTCCTCGGCGCGCCGATTTCAACGACGCTGATTATCTTCGAAATGACCGGCGATTACGCCTTGACCCTCGGTGTCATGGTTGCCGTGGTCATCGCGTCCGAGATCACCCAGCAGCTATATGGCCGCTCGTTCTTCTCCGAACAATTGAAACGCCGCGGCATCGACCTGAAGGGCGGCTTCGAAACCGATATAATGCATTCCATCCGCCTCGGCACCATCCTCGCCAAGGATTCCGAATTGGTGTCCCTGAATGTCTGCCTGCCGGATTTGAGGACGATGCTGCAAAATTCCAAAATCGGTGAGATTTACGTGGTCCGCGACTCAGGCGCGCTTTACGGCACCATCACGCTGGCCGACTTGAGCGAGGTCGCTTTTGATCAGGCCATCGACGATCTGCTGTGCGCCGGCGATGTCGCCCGCACCGGGCCGCAGGTCCTGTGCCAAGACGATGACCTGGAATCGGCGCTGTCGTTGTTGGCGGAAACCGGCGAGGACCGGATCGCCGTCGTCGACGACCCGGACACCATGATCCTGATGGGCTACGTCACCCACGCCGGGGTGATGGCCGCCTACAACAAGGCGTTGTTGAAGACGCGGCACGAAGAACACGGCGAGTAAGCAAATCCCGAGCAAATGGGCTCATTTGCGACGACGAATTTGCGGGTAAAAATCCCCCTAGAGCTTTTTCTTGTTCAGCTTCAGCCAGTCATGACGGTCCCTGGAGGGAACCTTGACGGTCTTGATATCCAGCTTGCCTTCCTTGACCGGCAACAGGTCGATGGGGATTTCGGCGCCGGCGCCGCCCTGCGCCCTTATCTTGCGGTAAAAATCGGCGATCCCGGACACCCGCCTGCCGCCGACGCCGATGATGATGTCACCGGGCCTGATTCCGGCCTCCGATGCCGGGCCGTCGGTGGCGAGCCGGACGACGATGACCCGGCCGTTGGTTTCATTGGTGTAAATCCCCAGCCACGGGTGCGACGTCGCGGAGGCGCGGCCTTTTTCCAACAGGTCGGCCAAGATCGGCTTCAACAGATCGATGGGAACAAACATATTGCCGGGCACCGGCGCGTCCGGGCCGGCGGCGTCATTGACCATCAACGAGCCGATCCCGACGAGGCGGCCTTCCCGGTCGATCAGCGCGGCGCCGCCATAATGGGGAAACGGCGGCACCGTGAAAATGGCGTTGTCGAGCAGGTATTCCCAATAGCCGGCGAATTCCCGGCGTGACGACACCCGGGCCGGCATCACCGGCATCGGCCCGCCCTTGGAAACCACGATCACCTGCGCTCCTTCGGATAAATCGGCAGACGCGCCCAATTTTACCGGGCTCAGGCCGAGCGGCCGTTGGGCCCGCAGCAACCCGAAACCGGTAGCGTGGTCGTAGGCGACCAGCGCCGCCGGCACCAACTCACCATCGGCGTTTGTAACCGCGGCCTTTTCGGCCTCTAAGATCAGATAGCCGATGGTCAGGACCAGGCCGTCGTCGTCAATAACGATCCCGCTGCCGGATCGCAGGCCGCCCAAGGTTTGCACGGTGCGGGCGTCGTCGGGGATGATGGCGCTGATGGCGACCACCGATTCGATGACGTTATTGGTCAAGTCCTTTTCGGCGGCCCCGGCCGTCCCGGCCGCTACAAATGAGACAGGCCCGGCCGTCAACGCCGCCACGAAGACGCCAATGCACCATCGCGCCCGCCATCCCTTTGCCGAAAATGCCATCATGAGCGGTTCTCCACCGGCTCCTTCAATGGTATCAAGGCCACCTTAACACATTTTCGACGCGCCGCTTCCAATATCCTAAAACACTGACTGAACCGGTGGCCTGTGCCGTGGTATATAAATAAGCATGACCGATCTTCCCGAGCTTTCCGATTCTCCCGCCCAGGGTCCGTCCCCGGCCGATCCCGCCCCGGAACCCGCCGCCGCCGGCGGCGGCGACGCGCGCGGGTATCTTGAAACCCTCAACGACAGTCAATTGGAAGCGGTCGAGGCCATCGAAGGCCCGGTCCTGGTGCTGGCAGGCGCCGGCACCGGCAAGACCCGGGTGCTGATTACCCGGCTCGCCCATATCCTGATGCAGGGCCGCGCCAATCCGCATCAAATTCTGGCCGTCACCTTCACCAACAAGGCGGCGATGGAAATGCGCGAACGGGTGGCGGCGTTGGTCCAGCGCCCGGTGGAAGGCTGGTGGGTCGGCACCTTTCACGCCACCGGCGCCCGCATTCTGCGCGCCCACGCCGACGCCGTCGGGCTGAAATCCAACTTCACCATCCTGGATGCCGATGACCAGGTCCGTCTGGTCAAGCAATTGATGGCCAACCATGCGATCGATGAAAAGAAAACGCCGCCCCGCGCCGTCAGCGGCATCATCCAGCGCTGGAAGGACCGCGGCCTGACCCCGGATAAGGTATCCGACGCCGAGGCGGCGACCCAGGCGGACGGCGGCGCCCATGCGCTTTATGTCGAATACCAGGACCGGCTTAAGGTTCTCAACGCCGCCGATTTCGGCGACCTGTTGCTGCATGGGCTGACCCTGTTTCAGGACCATCCCGACATCCTCAAATCCTACCAACACCGATTTAAGTATCTATTGGTTGACGAATACCAGGACACCAACGTCGCCCAATACCTGTGGCTGCGATTGCTAGCCCAGGCGCACAAGAACATCTGCTGTGTCGGCGACGACGACCAATCGATCTATTCCTGGCGCGGCGCCGAGGTCGAAAATATCCTGCGCTTCGAAAAAGACTTTCCCGGCGCCCGGGTCGTTCGTCTGGAACGCAATTACCGCTCGACGCCGCATATCCTGGCCGCGGCGTCCGGCTTGATCGACCATAACGAAGGCCGTCACGGCAAGACCCTGTGGACCGAAATCAATGACGGTGAAAAAGTGCGGGTGACAGGCGTCTGGGACGGCGAGGAAGAAGCCCGCGTTACCGGCGAGGAAATCGAGGCCCTGCACACCAAGAAACAGCCGCTCAACCAGATCGCGGTGCTGGTCCGGGCCGGGTTCCAGACCCGCGAGTTCGAGGAACGCCTGATCACGCTGGGCGTGCCCTACCGGGTCATCGGCGGGCCCCGGTTTTACGAGCGCCAGGAAATCCGCGACGCCATCGCCTATCTGCGCGTTGTCGTGCAGCCCGACGACGACCTGGCGTTTGAGCGCATCGTCAATCTGCCGAAACGCGGCCTCGGCCCGGCGACCCTGCAAACGGTGCACCGGCTGGCCCGGGCCGAAGGCATCCCGCTGACCCAGGCGGTGGAGCGCCTGGTCGAAAGCGACGAGATCAAGCCGAAACCACGCCAGACCCTGGCGGTGTTGCTGGAGGATTTCCGCCGCTGGCGCGGCGATATGGGCCTGATCCCGCATCCGGAACTGGCCGAGCAAATCCTCGATCAATCCGGCTATACCGCCATGTGGCGCGACAAACAAACCGTCGATGCGCCGGGACGGCTGGAAAACCTCAAGGAATTGATTATCGCGCTGGAGGATTTCGAAAACCTTGGCGAATTCATGGAACATGTCAGCCTGGTCATGGAAAACGACGATTCCAACGTCACCGATAAAGTCAATCTGATGACGCTGCACGGCGCCAAGGGCCTGGAATTCGACACCGTGTTCCTGGCCGGTTGGGAGGAAGGGCTGTTCCCCCACCCGAGGACGCTGGACGACGCAGGCCTCAAAGGGCTGGAAGAAGAACGCCGCCTCGCCTATGTCGGCCTGACCCGGGCGCGCAAGCAGGCGTTCGTCACCTTCGCCGCCAATCGCCGCATCCACGGCCAATGGAATTCGGCAATGCCGTCGCGCTTCATCGATGAACTGCCCGAAGACCATGTCGATGTCCGGTCGCCCACCGGGCTGTACGGCGCAGGACAAGGGGACGGTTTTTCCGATCGATCCGGCGTATTTGATGCCAACCGCCGTCAACGCGGGCAGTGGCGATCGCGCCCGGAACTGGTCGAGGACATCGCCCGTTCCTCAGATGACGCCGCCTTTCAGGTCGGCCAGCGGGTGTTCCACCAGAAATTCGGCTATGGCAAGATCAATGCCGTCGACGGCGGCAAGCTGGAGATCGCTTTTGAGAAGGCCGGCGACAAGAAGGTCATGGCCAGCTTCGTCGAAGCGGTTTGATGGCAGTCACGCCGACGTTCCTGTGGCGGATTGAGATGCGGTGCCCTGCCGCCGCCGTCGGCGGCTTCGAGGACGTGCTTGATCCTTTTTGCGTGGCCCTCTCGACGTTCGCCGAAACCGATTCCGATAACCCCGACGATTTCTGGCGCATCGAGGGCTTTACCGGGTCTGAACCCGACGAAAAAACCATTACGCTGGCCATCAACAAGGCCGCCCGGAAGCTCAGGCTAGAGCCGCCGTCGCCGACGTTCGAGCTGCTGCCGGCCAAGGACTGGGCCGCCGACAATCTGGCCGGGTTTCCGCCCAACCGCATCGGCCGTTATTTCATTCACGGGTCGCACTTCGACGGCCCCCCGCCGGCCGGCCTGGTGGCGATCAAGCTGGATGCCGGCGCCGCCTTCGGGTCCGGCGAACACCCGACCACGGCGGCCTGTCTACAAGCCCTGGACCGATTGTCCAAGCAACGAAAAATCCGCCGCCCCCTCGACATGGGCTGCGGGTCGGGCATTTTGTCGCTGGCCATGGCCAAGACCTGGAAGGTTCCCGTCCTCGCCTGCGACATCGATGCGGAAGCCGTCCGGGTGACAAACCAGAACGCCCGGCAAAACCGCGTCGGGCGTTTGGTGCGGGCGGTGGCGGGTTCCGGCTACCGGACGCCCGCGGTCGTGGCCGGCGGCCCCTATGACCTGATCTGCGCCAATATCCTGGCCCGGCCGCTGTGCCAGATGGCAGCAAGCGCCGCCAAGGCGTTGGAACCGGGCGGCACCATTATCCTATCGGGATTGCTGGTACGCGACGCCATGCGGGTCATCGCCCGGTACCGAACGCATGGGTTCACTCTTCACCGCGCCACCCAGATCGATGGTTGGCAGACTCTTGTCATGAAGTGGTAGTTTAAGACCATGGTTGATTCTCCGTCCCGCAAGGAACGCCGGCTCAGGCGTAAGTTGGCGAAGAAGGCGGAAGCCCGCGACCCCATCGCCAAGGCCGCGCGCGCGTTCGAAGACGGCATGGCGCTGCACCAGAAAGGCCACCTGGCCAAGGCGGAGGCCGCGTACCTCACCGCCGTCGCCGCCGACGGGAATTTCGCCGAGGCGCATCTCAACTTGGGCGTCGTTCTGCATGCCCAGGGGAAATTCGATGCCGCCCTGGATGCCATCAAGCGCGCCCTCGCCCTCAACCCGGATATGGCCGAAGCCCATTACGCCCTCGCCGCCGTCGATCAAGACCAAGACAACCCCGAAGACGCCGCCGCCGGTTTCCAACGGGCGCTGGCCATCGACCCCGACTTCATCCTCGCCGTCAACGGCCTGGGCATCGCCGAGCAAAAACTGGGCAATTGGGACGACGCGGCGGAAGCGTTTCGGCGCGCGCTGACGCTCAACCCCGGTTTTGCCGAGGCCGCCAATAACCTCGGCATCCTCCGTCACAAACAAGGCCGCCTGGATGACGCCATCGCCAGCTTCGAGCGCGCCATCGGGACCCGCCCGGATTATGCCAAGGCGCACCGGAATTATTCGCATGTGTTGCTGGCCGCCGGGCGGCTCAAAGACGGCTGGCGGGAATTTCCATGGCGCTGGCAATGCTCGGATTTCCCCACCCCGGACAGGAATTTCCCCTACCCCCGCTGGTCGGGCGAGGCCATCGACGGAAAACAATTCCTGGTTTGGGGGGAACAAGGAGTCGGTGATGAAGTCCACTTCGCCTCCATGGTGCCGGACCTAATTGATCAGGGCGCCGGCGTTATACTCGAATGCGACCGCCGGCTGGTGCCGTTGTTCACCCGATCGTTCCCCGGCGTCACCTGCATCGCACGGGAAGACCCGCCCGCCGTGGCATCGGAAACGGAGATCGATTTTCAACTGCCGACCGCCGATCTCGGCCAATGGCTCAGGTCTCAGCCCGGCGACTTCCCCGATCGTCGGTCTTATTTGGTCGCCGATGAGGGCCAGAGCAAAAAACTAAAAGCCCAATACCGGACCGGTGGCGGCGATGTTCTGATCGGGCTCGCCTGGATCAGCAAGAACCCGGAAGTCGGATTCGAGCGGTCCCTAACGCTGATGGATTGGGCGGGCTTGGCGGCCCTTCCCGGCATTACCTTCGTCGACCTGCAATACGGCGACACAGAAGCCGAACGCAAGGCCTTCCTGGACGAGACCGGAACCGCGATCCTCCACGATGACGGCGTCGACCAGATGGCCGACCTGGACGCTTTCGCCGCCCAGGTGGCGGCCATGGACCTGATTATTTCCATCGACAATTCGACGGTCCATATGGCCGGCGCGTTGGCAACGCCGGTATGGACCCTGTTGCCGTTTCAATCGGATTGGCGCTGGATGACGGAACGCCAGGACAGCCCGTGGTACCCTGAAATGCGGCTGTTTCGCCAGACCGAACCGGGCGCCTGGGCCGACGTCATTGCCCAGGTTGAAAGCGCGCTCAAGGGCTGGCTGCCGGCTGGATAACCGATGGATTTAACAAAAATCCGTGGTTACGCCGCCTTGATTTTCTCCAGATAACCTTCGACGAGGTTGCGCAAGGAAGCGGCCTGCTTGTTGGTGTCGGCGGCGGATTCGAGCATGCTGCCCGCCGCCGTGCCGGACTCGCTTGCCGCTTGGCTGACCCCGGAGATGTTGACATTAACCTCCTGCGTGCCGGAAGCCGCTTGCTCGACATTGCGGGCAATCTCCTGGGTTGCCGCCGATTGCTCCTCCACCGCCGCCGCGATGGTGGTGGAAATCTCGTTGACCTCGTTGATGGTCTTGGTGATGCCCTGGACCGCGGTCACCGCGTCGGCGGTGGCGCCCTGGATGTCACCGATCTGACGGCTGATTTCCTCGGTCGCCTGGGCGGTCTGGCCGGCCAGGGTCTTGACCTCGTTGGCGACCACGGCGAAACCCTTGCCGGCATCACCGGCGCGCGCCGATTCGATGGTCGCGTTGAGGGCCAGCAGATTGGTCTGTTCGGCGATATCGGTGATCAGTGCCACCACCTCGCCGATCTTCTGGGCCGAAGCCGCCAGCCCCTGGATCATTTCATCGGCGCTTTCGGCCTCACTCACCGCGGTGGACGAAATCTCCGACGACTGAATGACCTGACGCCCGATCTCATCGATCGATGCCGACAGTTCATCGGCCGCCGAGGCCACCGTCTGTACATTCGCCGAGGCCTGTTCGGAAGCCGCCGCCACCGCCGTCGATTTCTGCATGGTGTCGTCCACCGTCTTCGACATGGATTCGGCGGTGGAACGCATGTCCGTCAGGGCCATGGTCACGTTGCCGAGGATGTCGCAGGCATTCTTGTCGAACTCGTTGTTGAGACCTTCAAAAAGCTTGGCCCGGGCCGCCTGGGCCGAGGCGGCTTCCTGCTCGCGCTTGCGCTCTGCCTCTTCCCGCTTGCG
>DASCOC010000137.1:0-5179 GCA_036011805.1 Rhodospirillales bacterium | reverse complement strand
TCGGCAAAGGTCACCATCCACCTGGGCGCGCCTTCGAGTTTCCGTCTTTCCAGCGCCTTCATTAATCCGTCGCCCTCCGCCTCATTTGCGCGCCACCGCCCGGCCTTTCGCCTTCACGCCGGTTGCGTTGTTTTTCGGGCAAATAGGCCTCCAGAATATCGAGAACGGCGGTGGGGTTGTTGCGTTCTTGAATTTGCACCAACGCCTCGATGATCAGGACCTTATTGCCCCGTTCAATTTCGTTTTTGGCCTCCAGCTTGTCTGAGATCGGCAAGGCGATCAGCTGCGCGATCAACACCCCGTAAAGCGTCGTCAACAGGGCGATCGCCATGGCCCGGCCGATGGAGGTGGGATCGCTCATGGTGCTCAGCATCTGCACCAAACCGACAAGGGTACCGACCATGCCGAAGGCCGGCGCCGATTCACCGATGGCCCGGAAAACCCTTTCGCCGACTTCCTGGCGCTGGATCGCCATTTCCATTTCACGGGTCATCATTTTGCGGATGACATCACCGTCGCGGCCATCGGCGCAAAGCTGCAACCCCTTGCGGAAAAAGCTGTTCTTGACGTTGACCTTTTCCAAACCGATCAGCCCCACCTTCTGCGCCCGCTTAACCAGACGCATGGTCAGGTCAACGATCTCGCGGGGGCTTTCCTTCTCATTAACGAACGCCGCCTTGGCACCGACGAAAAAGGCGACGAACACACCCGATAAGGGAAACTTGATCAAGGTCGCGGCGAAGGTGCCGCCGCAAACAATGAGAAATCCGGGGAGATTGAGAAAGATCGACAGGTCGGACCCGGTCATAATCGCCAGGGTGACGACGGTGACACCGATAAAAAGGCCGAGAAGCGTAGCTATATCCACTAGTATTCTCCGGGCTAAAACGCCCCTGATTTTACCTGTAATAAATCAACGGGCATATTACTATTCAAAGTCACCGTTGTCTGTGTCACCGATCACTTTGCAGGATTAGAAATAACCGCCATGCCTGCCAGCCAAGACCGCCCCATCATCATCCATAGCCTCGAAGAGGCCAAGGCGGCGGTCACCGTGGCGGCGGAGCTCGGCCTTCCGATCACCCTCAGAAGCGCACCGGGGGCGGCCGCCTATCTTGGCGCACAGGTCTTCCGGGACATGATTGCCGTAGCCACCGGGCCTGATTGCGCCATTGCCGTAACCGCGGTTTTCGATTGTGGCGATGACCCCGGTCTCGCCTTAAGCGCGCTCCGCCACGGGTTAAAGGTCATCCGCATCAATGCCCCGGCCGAAACTCGGGAAAAGATCGCCGACATCGCCGCCCAAACCGGGGCGCGGCTGGAAAAGGAAAACGCCGAAGCAGAGGCGCCGGTTCTCGACCTGCTGGAATCCATCGACCCGGAAGCCCGGGTGCGGACTTGGCTGGCCCAGGGGGCCTGATAAAAATATGGATGCCGAACCCTGCCGCCTCTACCTGATCACGCCGCCATCGCTGGACCCCGCGGTATTCCCGGAGGTGCTGGCGGCGGCGTTGGACGGCGGCGACGTTGCCGCCGTGCAGTTGCGCCTGAAAGACGCCGACGACGATGCCATCCGCAGAACCGCGGCGGCCATCGTCCCGGTATGCGGGGACCGGGGCGTCCCCCTGATTATGAATGACCGGCCTGATCTGGCCGCCGAAACCGGTTGTGACGGCGTCCACATCGGCCAACAAGACGCCTCATACGCGGACGCGCGAAGCGCCGTCGGCGAGCAAGGCATCGTCGGCGTGACCTGCCATGAGTCCCGTCACTTAGGCATGGAGGCGGCCGAACAGGGCGCCGATTATGTAGCCTTCGGGGCTTTTTTCCCGACGGCGACGAAGCAGGCGAAGACCGCCGCCGAGGTCGCCATCCTGGAATGGTGGAGCGAATTAATGGTTGTTCCCGCCGTTGCCATCGGTGGCATCACCACCGAAAACTGCCATCCCCTGATCCACGCCGGCGCCGATTTTCTGGCCGTCGTTTCCGGCGTTTGGAACCACCCCAAGGGCCCCGCCTCGGCGGTCAAAGACTTCAATTCCATCTTCGCCGAAGGCCGCTGAACCCCGGCGTTGCCTCGCCCGTTGCCTCACTGGGGGCAACCTGTTAGCTTCCGCGCCTCTACTTCTGCTGGCTATTCCAACACTGGGTTATCAACGATGAAAATCAACGGCAACGCCATCCGTTCCGGCATGGTGATCGAACACAAAGGCAGCCTGTGGCGGGCTGTCAAAACGGAGCACACCCAGCCCGGCAAGGGCGGCGCCTACTTGCAGGTGGAATTAAAGGACATTCGCAGCGGCACCAAGCTGAACGAGCGTTTTCGCGCCGCCGAAACGGTTGAGCGCGCGCATCTGGAACAAACGGATCACCAGTTCCTTTTCGCCGATGATGACATGTACACCTTCATGAACACCGAAAGTTTTGATCAGATTTCGCTGACGAAGGAGATGATCGGCGAAGACCAGGTTGCGTTCCTCCAGGACGGCATGATGGTCAAAATCGAAAGCCACGAAGGCGACCCCCTCGGCGTACAGCTTCCCGACACGGTGACCTTGGCCGTCACCGAAGCCGACGCCGTGGTCAAAGGACAGACGGCGTCATCGTCTTATAAACCGGCGATGCTGGAGAACGGCGTCCGCTGTCAGGTGCCGCCCCATATCGAGGCCGGAACCCGCATCGTCATCAACACGGTCGACGGTTCCTACGTGGAACGGGCCAAAGACTAAGACCATGCAACCCCGGTCCGCTCTTTTGAATGTGATGACCGCCGCCGCCCAGAAAGCGGCGCGGGGGTTGGTCCGTGACTTCGGTGAAATCGAAAACCTTCAGGTTTCAAAAAAAGGCCCCGCCGACTTCGTTTCCAACGCCGATAAGAAGGCTGAAAAGACGCTGGTCTATGAACTCTCCAAGGCGCGGCCGAACTTCGGGTTCCTGCTTGAAGAAGGCGGCGAGATTGAGGGTTCCGATACATCCAACCGCTGGATTATAGACCCTCTCGACGGCACCTCGAATTTTCTCCATGGGCTTCCGCATTTTTCCATTTCCATCGCCCTTGAGAGAGACGGCGAGCCCTTTGCCGGCGTCATTTATGAGCCGGTAACCGATCAAATGTTCGCCGCGGAAAATGGGATCGGGGCTTATCTCAACAACCGGCGGCTCAGGGTTTCCGCCCGCAATAAAATGGAAGAGTCGCTTTTCGCCACCGGTATTCCATTTGCCGGAAAAGACGACCATGATCGCTTCTTGGCGCAATTAAAAGAAGTCATGGCGGTGTCGGCGGGGGTACGGCGGTTCGGTTCCGCGGCACTTGATCTGGCCTATGTCGCTGCCGGTCGATTCGAGGGATTCTGGGAAATCGGGCTTCATCCCTGGGACATTGCCGCCGGAATCGTATTGGTCCGCGAAGCCGGCGGTTTTGTCACCGATGTTGCCGGCGGCGCCGGGATGATGGAAAGCGGCGAAATCATCGCCGCCAACGACCACCTCCATGGCGTACTGCTGAAGAGCCTTTCCGCCGCCGGGCGCTAAGCCCGCCAAATTCCCCCTTTGGCAAACCACAAAACAACCTTATTGACCGGCTAAGGGAGTCGAGCCTCCCTAAGAGGTCCAGGACCGTAAACCGGTTGTCTGCGGCCCCTCCCTTGGCTATGGTTATTGCTGTAAATATTGAGGGAATTAGTCGGCGGCCCTTTCGGGTTAGCTCTTTTCGACGGGGATTCAGAATCTTATGAAGTTCTTTCCAGGAATACTCCTGGCATCGGTGCGTTGCCTTTGGATGGCAACGCTTTTAATGGCCGCGTCCTTAGTGGTGGCCGGTAGCGACGCCCAGGCGCAAAGCCTCGATCTCAGCACGGATCAGGTCACCGTTGATCTCAGCGTCATCGAAGGTTCCCGATCAACCCCGGCGCCGGCGACGCCCTATGTGCCCCGTTCCTCCGGCCCAGCCCCCAGGCAAGGTCTCCTGTTACCGGGCAGAAAAAATCCGGTTTCCCAGCTTCACGTCGCCGCCCCCAAGGGAGGCGCCAGGATCAAGCTGAAAAAACCGGGAACCAGAACCAAAAAACCCGCGAAACGAGTCGCCAAGAAGGTGGCAAAGAAGGCGCCCGTCCAAAAGCCCAAGCCTCCGGTCGTCGCCGCGGTCAAACCGCCGGCGCCTGTGACGACGGCTGCTCCTGCCGCGGCCGCACCGGCACTACCCAAACCCGCGCCGGCCAAACAAGAAGCCAAGTCGGCCCCGCCGCCGCCGGCGATAAAAGCGGTTGAAAAACCCGTTGCGAAGAAGGCGCCTGCGCCAGCCAAGCCGGCGGCACCGCCACCTACCGTGACCGCGGCCATGCCGAAACCGAAAGAAGCTAAAAAAGAACAAGCCGCCGTATCCCCGGCGCCAAAGAGCACACCAACCGGCCGCGCCCTGCAGGTGGTATTCGCTGACACCGCCTCGAAGTTGCCGGCGAAGGCCAAGAAAGGCTTAAAGGACCTGGCCTTGAAGCTCAAAAGCAAGGACACGCTGCGCCTGCAATTGATGGCCTATGCCGGAGGCAAGGCTTTGACATCCAGCAAAGCCCGGCGGATGTCCTTGTCGCGGGCCTTATCGATCCGTTCATTCCTGATTGAAAACGGCGTCCGTTTCACTCGAATTGATGTTCGCGCCCTGGGCTCCAAAACAACGGAGAAACCCCTCAACAGAGTCGACGTGAATATCGTCGAGCGATGATCCGGGATTTTATTTCACCCTATTATCGCGCCGGCCCGGCTGCCGCTTCAGCTATGCTCACCGCAACATTGATTTCTAGGGTCACTGCCTGCCGATGAACCAGTTACGAAAATACCTTGTTCGGATGATCCTGTTCGTGGTCGCGGCGGGTGTCTTGTGCGCTATCTTATTCCTGCCCCTGCAGGGCGCTTTCCTGGCCAATGCCCCCTTGAACGGCTTTATCGTCGGCGTCATGTTCCTCGGCATTATTTATAATTTTCGGCAGGTGATTATGCTTTATCCGGAAGTTGCCTGGATCGAGAACTTCCGCTCGGAAAGCGCCCCCTTTTCAGAAGCTCATCCACCTAAGTTATTGGCGCCGATGGCGACCATGGTCAGCGACCACCGGGAAAGGCTTAGCCTTTCGACGATGGCGATGCGCTCGCTTTTGGATGGGATCGTCTCCAGGCTGGATGAATCGCG
>DASCOC010000136.1:0-2197 GCA_036011805.1 Rhodospirillales bacterium | reverse complement strand
CGGCGCCATCGACTATGTCTTCACCAATCCGGGTCAATACGTGGAGCTGGACGAAGCGGTCGGGGTCCATCGCATTGTAACCCTCAAGAAGGCGATCACCAGCGGTATCAGCAATGTCTTCGGCGCCACCATCTTCGTCCGCGCCGATCGCGACGACCTCAAGACAATAAGCGATCTCAAAGGCAAGGTGTTCGGCGCCGTTTCCCCCAAGGCCTTTGGCGGATTTCAAATGGCCTGGCGCGAATTCAAGGCCGCCGGCATCGACCCTTTCAAGGATTTCAAGGAAATCCGCTCCATGGGCTTTCCTCAGGATGATATCGTGTTTGCGGTTCGAGACGGTTTGGTCGATGCCGGAACCGTGCGCACCGACGTTCTGGAGACCATGGCCGAGGTCGACAATATCAATATCGAAAATTTCCGTATCCTCAACATCCACAAGTTGGTGGGCAGCGGAATGTTGCTGTCGACCCGGCTGTATCCGGAATGGCCGCTGGCGGCGATGCCCCATGTCGCCGCCGAGATTTCGGAAAAGGTGGCGCTGGCGCTGTTGAGCCTGAAACCGGACAGTCCCGAGATGCTGGCGGCCGGCTATACCGGGTGGACGGTGCCGCTGGATTATAAACCCGTGCACGACCTGTTTAAGGACTTGGAAATCGGCCCTTATGTGCGGGAGAAACCCGGAATATTGGAATTATTGATCCGTCATTGGGAATGGGTGGTGTTCGCGTCGGTGCTGATGGTCCTGATTATCCTGCACGGCATCCGCACCGAATACCTGGTGCAGCGCCGAACCCGGGAGCTTTCCAACGTCAACCGGGAACTGGAACACGAAATCCATGAACGCCAAAGCGCCGAGGAACAGGTTCGCCTGCATGAAGCCGAATTGGCGCATGTGTCGCGGGTCAGCGTCATCGGCGAAATGACGTCGGGCCTGGCGCACGAGCTTCGCCAACCGTTGTCGGCGATCCGCAATTACGCCGAAGGCGGCATTCGCCGGTTGCAGCGTAATAACGGCGATGCCAACGACCTGGGCGAGGCCTTAAACCAGATTACCGAACAAGCCGGGCGCGCCGCCCAGATTATCGCCCGCGTGCGCGGTTACATGCGCAAGCGCGAACCGCGGCGCGAGCCCGTCAACCTGAACCATGCGGTCGAAGAGGCGGTGACCTTGTTCAGACACAATGCGCGCGACACCGGCGTCGTTGTCAGGCTGGAACTGGCGCCGAACCTGCCACCGGTTCTGGGCGATCTGATCGAGATCGAACAAATGATCATTAACCTGAGCCGAAACGCGCTGGATGCGATGGCGGAAACAAAATCCGGCGACGGGGATAAGCCAGGCGGAAATAAGCCCAGTCATCTGGAGATCGCTACAGCGGTATCCGACACCGGGGTTGTCGTTCGGGTTAGCGATACCGGGCCGGGACTGCCCCCGGGCGAGTTGGAAAGAATCTGGGAGCCCTTTATGACAACCAAGGAAAACGGCCTCGGCCTCGGCCTTTCCATCTGCCGGTCCATCGCCGAGGCTCACGGCGGGCGGATTTGGGCCGAGGCCGCCGAGGCCGGCGGACTGTCGGTGACGTTCCTGATCCCGGCGATCGACCCGGGTATCGACCCGGGCGTTGATGAGGAAACGGATCATGCGGCGTGACGTGAAGGTGTTTGTCATCGATGACGACGAAGCGGTCCTACGGTCGCTTTGCTGGCTGATCGAATCGGTCGATCATCCGGCCAAGGGGTTCGCGTCGGCCGATAAATTTCTGGCCGAATTACCGAAGACACCCGGCGTCGGGTGCATCGTCACCGATGTGCGGATGCCGGGAATGAACGGGATCGAGCTGCTTGAGGAATTGGCGGGGCGCGGCAGCAACCTTCCGGTCGTCGTGATTACCGCGCACGGGGATGTGCAAATGGCGGTCGAGGCGATGCGCCTGGGCGCGTTGGACTTTGTTGAAAAGCCGTTCGAGGAAAAGGCGCTGCTGGAGGTGGTCGAACGCGCACTCACCGAAAGCGAACAGCGGTTGCAGACCCTGGCTGTCGATGCCGATACGCGCAAGCGGTTCGAAGCCTTAAGCCCGCGCGAATCCGAGGTTCTTAAAATGCTGCTTCTTGGCCGGCCCAACCGCCGGGTCGCCAAGGACTTGGGCATCGCCGAGAAAACGGTTGAGGCGCACCGGGCCCCTATCATGGAGAAGAT
>DASCOC010000135.1:0-3724 GCA_036011805.1 Rhodospirillales bacterium | reverse complement strand
CAGCGGTTCCTGCGCAAGGAACCGTCGTGGCTACGCACCGAATGGGTGAACCCGCCGCCTTATTGATTGTCCGAGGAGCTAGGCCTTAGCTTAACCCCTTGCTCCCCATTTCCAGGAACTTTTCGCGGCGGCGGGTCTTCAGAATACCGCCGTCTATTCCTGAAAGGTCCACAAGCGCATTCTCGATGGAGGTGCCGACGGTCGCGATGGCGGCCTGTTTGTTGCGATGGGCGCCACCGATGGGCTCGTTGATGATTGAATCGATGACGCCGAGTTCTAAAAGATCTTCCGCGGTCAGTTTCAAGGCGTCGGCCGCGTCTTCATTCTTTTCGCTGTCGCGCCACAGGATCGACGCACAGCCTTCCGGAGAGATCACCGAATAAATGGCGTGTTCCTGCATCAAGATGGTGTTGGCGGCGGCCAATGCCATCGCCCCGCCGGATCCGCCCTCACCGATGATGGCGCTGACGATCGGCACCCGAAGGCCGATACAAGTCTCGATACTGCGGGCAATGGCCTCCGCCTGTCCGCGGGCCTCGGCATCCACACCCGGATAGGCCCCCGGCGTATCAACCAGGGTAATGACCGGCAATCCAAAACGGTCGGCCAGCATCATCAGGCGCTGTGCCTTGCGATAGCCCTCTGGCCGGGCCATGCCGAAGTTATGCTTCAACCGGCCATCGGTGCCGGAGCCTTTTTCATTGCCGAGGACAACGACGGAGTTGCCTTTGAAACGGCCCAGTCCGCCGATCACCGCAGAGTCTTCGGCAAACTGCCGATCACCGGCAAGCGGCGTAAAATCGTCTATCAGCGCCGCGACATAATCGAGTGCATGGGGGCGGTCATGGTGGCGCGCGACTTGGGTCTTCTGCCACGGTGTCAACTTTGAATAGGCCTGAACGAGAAGCTTATCGATTTTGGCCTGCAGCTTCGAGACTTCCTCGGCAATATTGACCTCTGCGGAACCGGTCAAATGACGCAGCTCTTCGATCTTGCCTTCCAGCTCGGCAATGGGCTTTTCGAAATCCAGATAGCTATGCATGGAGATGTCTCTAACACACAATCGTCAGGCGCAAAAGCAAAGGGCGGCAGGGAAAACCCGCCGCCCTATTTGCCGCTTCAAAAAGCCATGTTTAACCGGCGGCTTTAATTTGCTCGGCCTTCTGAACCATCACTTCGGCTTGTTTGATCGAGGCGATATCGATTAGCCGGCCATCAAGCGCGACGGCGCCCTTGCCTTCTTTCTGGGCTTGTTCCATGGCCTCGATAATGCGCTGGGCCTTGGTCACATCTTCCTCGCTGGGGCTGAACTGGTCATTGGCCAATTCGACCTGGCTCGGGTGGATCGCCCACTTGCCCTCACAGCCCAGGGTGGCTGACCGCCTCGCATTCGCGGCGTACCCGTCGGGGTCGGAAAAGTCGCCGAACGGCCCGTCGATGGGTCGAAGCCCAAAAGCACGGGCGGCGACGATCATCTTGGCAACCGGGTAATGCCACATATCGCCCCAATGGACATCGCGGTTTCCGTCCCCATCGGCATCGGTCAGCACGTGGTAGTCTTTGTTGGGGCCGCCGATCACCGTGGTGCGGGCCTTGGTCGAAGCGGCATAGTCGGCAACCCCGAAGTGGAGCGACTCGTTCCGTTTTGACGCGCCGGCAATTTCAAAGACATTGGCCATGCCGAGCGCCGTTTCGATGATCATCTCGAAACCGATGCGCTTTTCCACCTTCATGTTGTCTTCGGCCTGGGTGACCAGCATATCCAGGGCGTAGATGTCGGCCGCCGTGCCGGCCTTGGGGATCATAATCAGGTCTAGCTTGCCCGGTGCTTGCTCAATGATATCGACAACATCGCGGTACATATAATGGGTGTCTAACCCATTAATTCTAACAGATAAAGTCCGACCGCCCCAATCGAGATCATTAAGCGCCTCGATAATATTCTTGCGGGCTTGAACCTTGTCATCTGGGGCGACGGCATCCTCAAGATCGAGGAAGATCACGTCGGCGGCGCTTGTCGCTGCCTTCTCCATAAAGGTCGGATTGGATCCTGGGACTGCAAGTTCGGAACGATTGAGCCGAGCCTGACACTGCTCAACGATGGTAAAACTCATTAAAATCTCCTTGGGTGGGTGAAATTTTGTCTCTTTTTAGAATTTAAAAATCGATTGTGCAACTGCGAAGATGATTTAGTTAACCCTAGAGTACAAGGGACTCTTTCACCTTTTTACCAGGGTTCTGAAAACCGTGACTCGATTCTGCGGAACGATGTGCTAAAACCCCCGAAACCAATGCAAAATGTTTAGATTCAAGGAACTTCCCAGCCATGAGCGATAAGTCCGTCATCCTGGTCACCCGCAAACTTCCTGATGCGGTGGAGGCCAGACTCAAGAGTGACTATGAAGCCCGTCTCAACCCCGATGACGCCCGTTATTCCAGGGACGAACTGATCGAACGCGTCCAAGGGGCCCATGGAATACTCACTTGTCACACGGAATTGTTTGATGCCGACATGATCGCCCAGCTTCCCGACGGCGTGAAAATCATCGCAAATTATTCTGTCGGCTTTGACCATGTGGACATCGAGGCGGCCAAGAAACGCGGCCTTGTGGTGACAAACACGCCTGAGGTTCTGTCGAACGCCACCGCCGAATTAACCATGATGCTGATGATTGGCGCCGCCCGCCGGGCCAGCGAAGGGGAAAAACTGGTCAGAACTAGGACCTGGAAGGATTGGAGCCCGTCGTTCATGGTCGGCGTCGAGGTGACGGGCAAGCGTTTGGGAATTATTGGCATGGGCCGGGTCGGTCAAGTTGCTGCAAAACGCGCCCGGGGCTTCGACATGGAAATCCATTATTACGACATCCGCCGGTTGCCGCCGGAGTTGGAAGAAGGCGCCATTTTTCACGATTCCCTGGAAGACATGCTGCCGCTTTGCGATTTTATTTCCATTCATTGCAATGCGACCCCGGAAACGACGGGGATGATGAACGCCGAACGCTTCAACCTGCTTCCCGACGGGGCCGTTTACGTGAATGCAGCGCGGGGGGCTATTCACGATGATGACGCGCTGATAGAGGCGCTGCAATCCGGCAAGCTCAACGCCGCCGGCATCGACGCCTATAACAACGAGCCGAATATCGATGACCGATTTGCCGAACTTCCCAACACTTTTCTGTTACCCCATATCGGCAGTGCCACGGCGGAAACCCGCGATGGCATGGGGTTTCGGGCGTTGGACAACCTGGATGCCTTTTTCGCCGGTCGTGAACCGGTCGACCGGGTCGCTTAATCGCCTGTTGCGATTTGGTATGTGGCATGCCACAATTTCTTAATCCTGGAGCGGGGAGTTCCGGGGACAATTGTCAGAGGCTTCTTTCGGCCAAGGCAATAAAAAAGGGAGGACTCTAGGGGGAGAAATGCCAATCGATTGTGCATGCTTGCAAAATTGAATTGGTCCCGTGAAATACCTTGCCATCCAGCAAAGAATGCGGAAAAGTACTGGCAACATTAGTCACTTTCCTAACTTTTTTGAAAGCGGCTAGCGTGACCGGAAAACTGGCAAAGAATATCGCGAGTTTCCTGCAAATCTTTAAACCATGAAGGTGTTTTTTTGGCGTCCCATGGGGTCGAACGGTTCGATCTTTAATAAAACCAAGCCATAGGGAGGATTTAGTATGGCGATTGAGAAATCAAAAGTACCTCGGCGTAAGTTCCTTAAAAC
>DASCOC010000134.1:0-8084 GCA_036011805.1 Rhodospirillales bacterium | reverse complement strand
GAATGCCGCCCATTTCCTTTTGCACGGCATTGTATCGTCTCTGGGCGGTTTCGATCAGATTGATTTGGTTGATCACCTTGGGGTCGACGAAGCGTTCGACCAGCAAATAGGCATCGACGAAACTTTGCAGCCGGACGATGGCCCGGATGCGTTCATCCTTTAAGCCGCCGAGAACGGTGATTTCTCCGCGACCGGCCTTGGCGAAAACTTCGTTCGATATCTCGCGAACCTTCACCGAAAGGCTGAGTTCGGAACGCGCCAAGACACGTCCTTCGCGGTTAATGACCAGGGCTTCTGAAAGAGAGCGTAGCGCCGCATGGTGGGACAGAATTTGGCTCAACTGCCGGGGGTCGCTGCCCAGCCTCGGCACATTGATGTTGAGGTCGCCGGCCAGGGCGAAGGCGTCGGCGTAGATATTTTTGCGGTGCTCTAGAAGGTAGGCTTTGCCGACCACCACCGATTGTTTAACGGCGGCGCTGATTTTATCGGTGAACCAAGCCTCAAGACCATAGTTGATAAATAAGACTGAAAAGACGGCGACCAAAATGGCGGGCGTAACCGCGACCAGGCCAAACAGCATCATCAGGCGCACATGCAGCCCGGCACCGGCTTGACCTCTTCGGCGCTCTTGCCAGACGCTGACCAATTTTCGGGCCACCAACAGGCCCAGCAACAATAAAATGATGCCGTCGACATAAATAAGGTTGAGGACCGTTTTCACGTCAACGGTCATCGCGCTGTCCCCGGTCAAGGTGGCGACGGTCATGGCGCCCGAAACCACCGCCGCGATCACCAGCACAAAGGCCAGTTTGCGTTGCAGGCTGGCATCTTCCGACCAGGCGCGAACCTTATCGCTAAAGCTGGCCAAACCGCTCATTTCGGCCCCCGAATGACGGGAATATTGAGGTCGCGGATCTTTTTGCGGAGCGTGTTGCGGTTGAGGCCGAGGACCTCGGCGGCGCGAATTTGGTTGCCGTGGGTGGCTTGCAGGGTCAGCGTGATCAGCGGCCGTTCGACCTCCTTGAGGACGCGCTGGTAAAGGCCTGCCGCCGGAAGCTCTTCGGCATGGGCAGAGAAGTAGGTGGACAGACGGTTTTCCACCGTTTTCGAAAGCCCCTTCTCATCGTCGTCTTCGGAAGGTGCGGGCGCGGCGTCGGACAATTCGGTGTTGATGTCATCGACGGTGATGACTTCGTGCGAATACAGCGCCGCCAACCGCTTGATCAGGTTTTCCAGTTCGCGCACGTTGCCGGGCCAGGAATAAGTCTTGAGCCGGTCCATGGCGTCGTTGTCGATGACCTTCCAGGAAAGTCCTTCTTCGGCGGCCTTGGCCAGGAATGAGCGTACCAATTCGGGAATGTCCTCGACCCGTTCACTAAGCGGCGGCAGCCGGATCGGCACCACGTTGAGGCGGAAATATAAATCTTCGCGGAACAGGCCTTGGCGGATTAACCGCTTAAGGTCGTGATGGGTGGCGGCGACGATCCTGACATTTGCCTTGACCCGGGTGCTGCCGCCGACGGTGGTGAATTCGCCGTCCTGCAGCACCCGCAACAGCCGGGTCTGGGCAGCGGCCGGCATGTCGCCGATTTCGTCCAGAAAAAGGGTGCCGCCTTCGGCTTGCTCGAAGCGTCCGGCGGTGCGCGCGTGGGCGCCGGTAAAGGCGCCTTTCTCATGCCCGAAGAGCTCGCTTTCTATCAAGTCCCTCGGGATTGCGGCCATGTTAATGGCGACGAAGGGATTGTCCTTGCGCTTGCCGTAATCATGCAGCGCCCGGGCGACCAGTTCCTTGCCGGTGCCGGATTCACCGTTAATCATCACCGTCAGGTCCGAACACATCAAGCGGGCCAGGGTTCGGTAGATATCCTGCATGACCTGCGATCGGCCGATCAGCGGCAAGGCTTCTTCGGCTTCCTCAGGCGTGATGTCATCATTGGTGCGTGGCGTTTCGAGCCCGCGCTTGACGACGCTGACCAATTTGTTGATGTCGAAGGGCTTGGGCAGATATTCGAAAGCGCCGCGTTCGGTCGCCTTGACGGCGGTAAGAAGGGTGTTTTGGGCGCTCATGACGATGATCCGAAGTTCCGGACGGATGGAACGAATGCGCGGGATCAGGTCGAGCCCGTTTTCGTCGGGCATGACGACGTCGGTGATGACCAGGTCACCATCGCCGTCGCTGATCCACCGCCACAGGGTCGCCGCGTTGCTGGCCGCCCTGACGTCATAACCGGCGCGGCCGAGCGCCTGGCTGACCACCGTGCGGATGGCGCCGTCGTCATCGGCGAGCAGGATGGTCGGTGCCGTCATCGGGCCCCCTCCTCCGCCTCGGTGACGTGGATTTTTTCGGCCTCATCGGTGGCCGTTAGATCGGCCATCGGCAGCATGACCCTGAATTCGGTCCGCTTCGGCATGCTGTCACACTCGATGACGCCGCCATGGTCGCCGATGATCTTAGCCACCAACGCCAGGCCGAGACCGCTGCCTTTTGGCTTTGAGGTCACGAAAGGATCGAACAGGCAGCTCATGATGTCATCCGGGATGCCGTCGCCGTTATCCATGATGGCAACCCTGAGCGGCAGGTGAATGCGCGACCCCGTGCCCGGCACGGTAAATCGCACGCCTTGTTGATAGGCGGTCTCGAGGGTGATTTCGCCGCCCACGGAAGGGGCCGCTTCGGCGGCGTTCTTGATCAGATTGAGAAACACCTGCACCAATTGGTCCCGGTGCCCCAAAACCGATGGCAACGACGGGTCGAAATTGGTGGTATACCGCAAATGCCGCCCGAACCCGTTTTTCGCCAGTTGCATGACCCGGTCCAGGACCTGATGAATATTGACGGCTTCGCGTTGCAAGGGCCCTGAATCCGAAAACACATCCATGCGGTCAACCAGGTCGCAAATACGATCGGCTTCTTCGCGGATCAATGTGGTTAGGCCGCGGTCATCCGGGCTGGCGTCCTGTTCTAAAAGCTGCGCCGCGCCGCGGATTCCTGAAAGTGGATTTTTGACTTCGTGGGCCAGCATCGCCGCCATCGCGGTGACCGAACGTGCCGCGCCCCGATGGGTCAGTTGACGGTCGATCTTGTCGGCGATGGACCACTGTTGCATGGTCAGCGCCACCGCATTGGGGGCATCCAATAGCGGCGCCGCCTGAATGTTGACCAGATGGCGGCCGATGTGCGGCGATTCAAGGGTGACGCCGTATTCGGAAACCGCCAGGCCTTCCTTGCGGACTTGCCGGATCAGGGAAAAAAGCGGGCTGTCGAACGGCAGCATTTCTTTCAGCGGACGGCCTTTCAGATAATCGGCGCCGCCCTGGAGAAATTGCTCACCGGCCGAGTTGACGTGGGCAATGGCGTCGTCGGCATCAACGACGACGATGGTTGTCGCCATCGCATTGAAAATGCTTTCGATATCAATGTCATCAATGTCGCTGGCCTTGGGCCGCGCCGCCAGGGCTGGTTTTGCCATTTTATGCCGCCTCCCGGCCGATTAACGGCTCGAAGAATTGGCCGAGCATCCCTCTCACCATTGCCGGTTCATCCGCCCGCATGATTTTGGAGCGTAATTCGGCCGAATTCGGCAGCCCCTTGGAATACCAACCCAGATGTTTGCGGGCGATCTTGAGGCCGTGCAGAACGCCATAATGGTCCAGCATGGCGTCATAATGGCGGAGGATGGTGGAAAACTTTTCGGCGAGCGTTGGGTCCGCCAATCTCTCCCCGGTGTCCAGGAAATGCCGGACCTGATTCGGGAACCACGGCCGGCCATAGGTGCCGCGGCCGATCAGGACCCCGTCGGCGCCGGAAACGGCGAGCGCCTGCGCCGCGTCGTCAACGCTGGTGATGTCGCCGTTGACGAAAACCGGAATACCGACCACGTCCTTGACCTGGCGGACAAAGTTCCAATCGGCTTGGCCCTTATAGAATTGACAACGGGTGCGGCCATGCACCGATACCGCCTGGATCCCGCTTTCCTCGGCGACACGGGCAAGCAGCGGCGCGTTGCGGGTGGCGTCGTCCCAGCCGGTTCGCATTTTCAAGGTCACCGGCACGTTGACGGCATCGACGACGGCTTCGAAAATCCGCGCCGCCAGGGGTTCATCCCGCATCAACGCTGATCCGGCATCGCCGTTGGTGACCTTTTTCGCCGGGCAGCCGAGATTGAGGTCGATCAAGGTGGCGCCTCGGGCCTCATTCAGCCGGGCGGCCTCGGCCATGACGTCCGGCTCACACCCGGCCAGTTGCACGGCGATGGGATGCTCAACGGCGCAATGGGTTGCCATCTTCATGGTCTTCTTGGCGGCGTGAATCATGGCCTTCGAGGCGATCATCTCGGACACGACAAGGCCGACGCCGAATTCCTTGACCAGGCGGCGGAAGGGCATGTCGGTCACCCCCGACATTGGGGCCAGGACAACGGGGCTATCCAGGCGAATTGAGCCGATTTGCAGAGACATGGGATTTGAGCTTTATCTATTTGCCTACTTAATAGGCAATTTCACCGCGAATACAATGATTTTACGTAGGGTTTATTGCTTATTTGGCAGGCATCCGGGCTTTTTTAAGGCACTTTTAGGTCATTATCACGTCGGTGACGAATTTTACGCCGGGATATCCAAGCGTCAGCAACAGGTAGGCCAAAAGCACGATCCTTGCCGCCTGGCGTCCGCGCAGCCCGGTTTTGAAATGCGAAGCCAACAATCCGCCGATGACCACAAACGCGGTGATCGTCAAAATCGTTTTGTGATCGAAAACCAACAAGGTCCCGGTTTCGCCGTATTGCAGCGCCATGCCCGTGGCCAGGCCGATGGCGAGGACGATTTCGCCCAACACCAACAGCCGCACCTCCAGCCCTTCGCAGTCGGCCACCGACGGTAAAAGCCGGCTCAGCGCCGTCGGCCGTTTGTTTTTCAACGCCCGTTCCTGCAGAAAAGCGGCCAAGGCGGCGACCGCGGCCAGCGTGACCAACGCATAGGTGCCGACCGAAACGCCGATGTGGATTCCAATCCAACCGCCGCCGGTGGTGGCACTGCTCATTGGCTGATGGGGGACCTGGCTCCAAATGATGGCGATGATGCCCAATACCGCCATGTAGGTGGATACCAACGGCGCCAGCCGCCAGGTTTCATGGGCGAGGACACAAATGACGGCGAAGATGGCCATGGTCGCGGCGATGGTGACCCATAGGGCGGTCGCCAGATCGGTTCGCCACGACCCGGCCATGGTTACCAACACCAAAATCAACGGTCCCGCCACCGCCACCAGAAGAACCAGCCAGAAGACGGTATCGGGACGGTGATCGCGGCGCAGCGCCAGCAATGAAGACGGCACCAGGGCGATAACGGCGGAAAGGCTTAGAATGATGTTTTCAGGCATGAAAAGTCGCTTACCCTTTGTTTGTTGAGCGCACCATCGCGCCCCAACCGCCCCTTGGCAAGACCTTTGGCGGACTCTACAGTCGGCCCGCGAAGCATAAAGAAAATTAGGGGTAAAGAGAATACATGGGCGGAACCGTTGCATTGGTGGTCGGCGCCGGCGAAGGCCAGCGTTTTGGCAGCGAATTGCCAAAGCAATACCACCTGCTTGCCGGGATGGCGGTGATGCGGCGCTCATTATTGGCCTTTATGGATCATCCGGAAGTCACCGCGGTCCAGGCGGTAATTCACCCCAATCACCATGATCTATATGACCAGGCGGTTCGGGGTCTGGCCCTGCCGGTTCCGGTAGACGGCGGCGCCACCCGTCAGGGGTCGGTCTTCAACGGGTTGGAAAGTTTAGCAAGCCGGGCCGCGGAGGCGCCGTCAACGGTGCTGATTCACGACGCCGCCCGGCCGCTGGTCGATCACGGCGTCATCTCGCGGGTGTTGGCGGCCCTGGAAACATCGCCCGGCGCCGTCCCTGCCCTTGCCGTCGCCGATACCCTGAAGCGGGGTGACGACCAATTCGTCGAGACCACCGTCGACCGCCAGGGGTTGTGGCGGGCGCAAACGCCACAGGGATTCCGTTATCAGGAAATCCTCGACGCCCACCGCCAGGCCGGCGGTGAAGAACTGACCGATGACGCCGCCGTTGCCGAACGCGCCGGGCTGGCCGTCGCCATCGTCGAAGGATCGGAAGACAACGTCAAAGTCACCCGGCCCGGGGACATGATCCGCGCCGAGCGGCTTCTCGGCGCCGGCGAGGCGCGGACCGGGTTGGGGTTCGATGTGCACCGCTTCGGCCCCGGCGATCATGTCATGCTGTGCGGGGTCGCTGTGCCCCATGAATTTGGCCTCGAAGGCCATTCGGATGCGGATGTCGGTCTTCACGCCGTCACCGATGCGTTGTTGGGGGCCATCGGCGAAGGCGATATCGGTACCCATTTTCCACCCTCTGATCCGCAATGGAAGGGAACGGAGTCCGACGTTTTCGTGCGCCATGCCGGTGAACTGATCGCCGCCAAGGGCGGCCGGATATCGAATATTGATGTCACCCTGGTATGCGAGCAGCCGAAAATCGGTCCCCATCGCGCCGCCATGATCAAACGGATGGCCGACATTCTGACCATTTCCGAACACCGCATCAGCATCAAGGCGACGACGACGGAGCGCCTCGGCTTCACCGGCCGCGGTGAAGGCATCGCGGCGCAGGCGGTGGCGACGGTGGTTGTTTAACCCCGGTTGGCGGTTTCCGCCTCGATCCAATCGAGAAACGCTTGGTTGCCGCCGCTAATGGGCAGGGAAACCACGCACGGGCAGTCGTAGCTGTGGATCGATTTGACCTTTTCGATCACTTGTTCGACGAGGCCGTCTCGGGTCTTTAAAATCAGCGGAACCTCGTCGCCCTCGTCGACGGCGCCCTGCCACCAATAAATCGATGTCATCGGGGCGAGGACGTTGGCGCAGGCCGCCAAACGGCTTTCAACCAGGGTCCGGCCAATTTCAAGCGCCTCCTCGCGGGTTCCGGCGGTCACGTAAATCAGCGATTGGGACATGGTAAAATCCTCGGGTTTCTGCGGTTTTTTGTAACTTTTTACCTCATTTTCCTCTGGGGGGTTGGCCCCGGAATCAAACTATCGTAGCATGGGGCAATGAATATTGTCTTGATTCCAGGGATTCGAGGGAAAAATGCCGTTAGAGTTGGTCGTAGAAAATAAGCCGAAGAAAGCCCCCTCTCGGAAAACGGCTCGGAAACGGGGCCAAAAACGAGCTGGCGGACCGGCGACGCCGAACCAGATGACCTGGCTTTCGCAGGGGCTCGATCAGGCCGGCGGCAAGCTGCCGCTGTTCAACCAAGACGGTCAGCGGATCAGCGAACGCACGGTTCTCAGTTGCATCGAAAAGGGTTGGGCCAAGCCATGGTTCGATAACCCGATCAAGCCGGACTGGCAGGTCTGCGGCCTGACCGAAGCCGGCCGCCAATTGGTTTCCGGCGCCTGGCCAAAATAAGTATCGCGCCGCGCCGCCCAAATATTCCCCTACTCCTTGCCCGCCTGATGGGCATATTATAGGCGCGTTAATGTAAAGAACGCGGAATCCCATACGCCATGGATCATACCATCACCATTGACGGCGATTGTGTCGTGGTCGCCTTGCACGGCGACATCGACCTGCATTATTCCAACCACGCCCGTGACGTCCTGCTTCAGGCGACGGACGAAGGGCTGGCGGTGGTGGTGGATATGTCCGGCGTCGGCATGATCGACAGTTCCGGCGTCGCCAGCCTGCTTGAGGCGTTGCAGGCGTCACGCAAGCGGAACAAGCGCTTCATTATTGTTGCCGTTGCCCCGTCGGTGGACCGGGTTCTCAAGCTGGCTCGCCTGGAGACGGTTTTTGAAATTGCCGAAAATGTCGATGCGGCCAAGCGATCCCTCGCCGAATAAAGAAAATTCAATAAAATTGCGGCCTGTGATGATCGTCACATGCAAGCCGGAAGCGGTGTGGTTCTATGGAGGGGTAGGATGGATTTCATGAAAACGGATCCTCCCTTCCCTCAAGAGCACAACCTAAAGGCCGGGGTTTTTCCCCGGCCTTTTTTTTTGGCAATTTTCGGTTCCCTTACAGTTCGGCGAAGGAAAACGGCACGAACCCGCGGTACGTATCAT
>DASCOC010000133.1:0-3520 GCA_036011805.1 Rhodospirillales bacterium | reverse complement strand
GGATATTCTGCGCGGACCGGTTTCCGCGGTTTTATTGCTGCGAATTCCATGCCAAGGCTGTTTTGGTATTAATGCATTGAAAAATAACAGGAATTTGTAGTTTCGAAGGAATTATTGAGGGTGGCGGCGGCAAAGAGGGGCGGGGGTAGGGCAATTTTTGCCGGGTCGGCGCCGAAATCGCCAAATGCAAGGGAAGAGCGGCCTTAGGCCAAGTATTTTCGATTAGGCTTTCAGGTCTCTTGCCACCAGGAGCATTTCGTCAGCGGTCTTGAAGACGGTGGCCGACGAATTATAGGCTTGTTGAACCTGGATCATTTGGGTGAATTGGGTCGCTAGGTCAACGTTGGACAGTTCCAGGGTGTTGGGCGACATCGAGGCGATGCCGCTGGTGTCAACGAAGACCGAGCTCGCCGCTCCGGACGAGGGCGATACCTTGTAGACATTACCGTTTGTGGCTTCGAGGCCGTTGATGTTTGTAAACGTCGCCACCGGAACTTTGTAAATCTTGCGCGATGAGCCATCGGAAAATTGACCGATAACATGGCCTGCACTGTCAAAGGTAACGGAGACCATATCCGACGACGCCAGACCGTTTTGGGTGAAACTAATCGGCGTGAAGTCACCGTACAATTGGGACATGTTGCTGATGTCGAAGGCAACGCTGTTGGTGGCGCCGTCGCTCCAGAGGAGGCCGGCGGTGACGGTAGTCGGCGAGGTCAATTGGCCGTTGGCATCGAAAATCAACGGGCTGCCCACCACCCGGGTCGAGGACGCGGTGGATGCCGCGGTAACGGTTTCGGCGGAGCCGGGAAGCGGTGTCGCGGTATTAACGGTGATCGTCGTGTAATCGGACGAGATCGCGCTGATGGTGTAGGTGCCGTCATTGGTGGGGGTGCTGCCAAGGGTGATTGAATCACCGACGGAGAGGCCTAAGAAGGCCCCTGGTGTATTGGCGGCGGGAATCAATTCTGAAGTCGCGGTGATACTTCGGGCCGACGGATCGATGCTTAGAATGGTGCCCGTTCCGGTCCCTGCGCTCAATGAGAATGCGGACCCCGGCGATGGCGTTGAGGTCGTTAAATTGTCGCCCGTAAACATCAACTGCCATTCATTGGTGGTCTCCGATTTGATGAAGGTGGCGGTCAGGGCACGCGTCAAACCATTGGAATCAACAACCGTGAGACCGATAGTTTCATTTGCCTCGGTAAATTGCTTTTGCGCCGGCAGGTTGACATTGAAATCAGCAACCGTCGTCGAAGAAAAGGAATCGGTGAAGGCATATTGATCGACCCGTAGGGTTTGCAAGGTGCTGGCGCTGGTGAAAGTTCCGTCCGATGCCGGGGCGACGCCCAACAGGAAATAGCCGTTTTTGTCGGTAAGATAGCCCTGGCTGATGTTAATGGTGGAGCCGTCGTCGGCGGTTACCGGGAGTGTCGAGCCGGCAACGTTGACCTGAAAACCGCCGTCACGGGTGAAAAAGACTTCACTGCCGGCGGTCACCGTCGGGCTGATCTGGAAAAATCCGTCACCGGCAATAGCCACGTCCAGGCTACGCTCCGTTGCCGTTAACAGGCCCTGCTGGTCGAGGGTTTGGTAATCGTTAGGTTGGACGCCGCCGAGTCCTCGGTCCTGGCTGGCGAAATTCGTCGTGCCTGAACCGGGGCCGGTGCGCAGGTTGTTGCTCAGCATCGTCGTGAACCGGGTGTCGGTTCTTTTGTAGCCGCCGGTGGAAACATTGGCGATGTTGTTGCCGATGTTGTTCAGGCCATGGGCTTGGCTCATCATGCCTAAGGTGCTGGTTTGAAATATCGATAAACCCATGGTTTTCTCCGGCGTTGGACTCGTGACAATTCCAAGGAAAAAAAAGCAAAAAGGATGCCAACTTCCCCAAATTCATAAGCTATTGATTTTAAAAGATATTTTTTTAAACGAATGCAGGATGCCGGCACTATTTGGGGCGATTTTCCGATAGCCGTGAAATAATTGCCGGGTTTCCAAGGCTGTAAGAGCCTTTGAAATGTGGGAATTAGGAGGGGATCGGGATGAATGTTCTGGCTTTCATGCCCTTGTTTAGGCAAAATCCCGGTCTGTTCAGGCTCCCCGGCGGTTTGTATCCGGGACCTGAAGTTTCTCCCCGTCCCGGCGTTGTTCCTTAATCAGAGGTTCTCTGATGAAAATATCCAAAGTCGGCTCCGCCAAGAAAAGCGCCTCGACGAAAAAGACGAAAAGCACTGCCAAGACTGGTGAATTCGCCGATCAAGTCAGGGGCGCGGCCGCCGCCAGCGGGGTCGAGGGCCCCCATGGCGTGGAAGGCGCAGGCCCCGTTGGCGCCGTTGATTCGATCATTGCGGTGCAAGAAGTTCCCAATGCAACGGACGGGCGCTCGAAAGGGGTTTTAATTCAATATGGCGACGATCTTCTGAACCGGCTGGACGACCTTAGGCTGGCTATTCTGGACGGCGTCCTTTCCAAGGATATGCTGACGGAACTCGCTCATAATCTGCGCCAGAAACGCCAAAACAGCGACGATCCCAGGCTCAACGATGTTATTGACGAAATCGAACTCCGGGCCGAAGTCGAGATCGCGAAATTAACCCGCGGCCTTTGACCCTGGATTTTCCCCGGGTTTTTCTTGGAAATCCCCTACATCCAGCTAAATACAGTATTTTCAAGGCTCTATAGATGACGCTTGGATAAAATTGAGTCTTGCGGTGAGCGTTCACCCCACTTATATTCCGGCCACTAAAAATCAATTAAGGCTTTAACATCCGGGGCGCCAAGAAAAATGAACGTTACCTTATCCCCTGACTACAAACCCAGGGTCAAAGACAAATTTATGAATGCCAGGATGCTCGAGTACTTCCGCCAAAAGCTTTTGAGTTGGAAGACCGATCTCCTGAGTGAATCAAGCAACACCCTTCAGCACCTTCAAGAAGGCGGCAGCGTTGAATCGGACATCGCCGACAGGGCATCTGTCGAGACGGACCGCTCCTTGGAGTTGAGGACCCGTGATCGCGCCCGCAAGCTGATTACCAAAATCGATGAGGCGCTGGAGCGTATCGATAAAGGTAGCTACGGATACTGTATGGAAACCAACGAGCCGATCAGCCTGTCCCGGCTCGAGGCCCGGCCCATCGCAACGCTATCGATCGAGGCTCAGGAACGCCACGAGCGGATGGAAAAAACCCACCGCGACGAGTAGGCGTTTTTGAACCGCAAATTCGTCGTCGCAAATGAAGTTCATTTGCTCGGGATTTGCTTTAGCCACACACAAAAAGAGGCCGGTGCGTGAGCACCGGCCTTTAAGTTGCCAGGTTCGAATAAGAGACCGAACCTAGAACGGGAAAATGATGTCCCAGATTTGCGTGCCCCAGCGGGGTTGCTGAAGTTGGCTCAGCGTGCCCGAGCCGCCGTAGGCGACGCGCATTTCGGCGATGTTGTCGTCTGAAACGGTGTTATCGGAATCGATGTCCGAGGGCCGGATCACACCGGTCACCATCAGTTCGCGAACTTCGCTGTT
>DASCOC010000132.1:0-8110 GCA_036011805.1 Rhodospirillales bacterium | reverse complement strand
GACAAATGACGACATTTCAGCCCCTGTTTCGGACATTAATCGTTTTAGATCAAGGATTTATAGTTAAAATGGCCGTTAAAAATGACGACTTTCGGACGACATCGTGACGACAGCCGGACGACTTTCCGACGACAATCTGACGACTCTTGGACGATTTTAGGACGACTTACCTTCCCCTTGGCCTTCCCCTTGGCCTTCCCCTTGGCCTTCCCCTTGGCCTTCCCCTTGGCCTTCCCCCTCGCCCTCCCCGGCGATGCGGACCAGTTCGCCGAGCAGATAGCGCACCCCGTCGAGGCGGTCTTGGGAGGCTTCCCAATCGCGCATGAACACCAGTTTGTGGTCGGGGCGCAGTTTCACCGTTCCGGCCTGGGAGGTGATCCATTCGACCATGCCGCCTGGGTTGGCGAATGCGTTGTTGCGAAAGGACAGTACCGCGCCCTTGAGTCCGGCCTCGACCTTTTCGATCCCGGCGTCGCGGCAAAGCTTCTTCAAGGCCACCGTCTGCAACAGGTTTTCGACCTCGTCGGGAAGCGCCCCGAACCGGTCGATCATTTCGGCGGCGAAGGCGTCGATCTCGTCGGCGCCGGAAACCCAGGCCAAACGCCGGTACAGCCCCATGCGGACGGTGAGATCGCTGATATAGGTGTCCGGGATCATCACCGGCATGCCGATGCCGATGGCGGGGCTCCACTCATCCTCCGCCTTATGGCCCCCATTGTCTCCCTCGGCGAGGCCGCGGGCTTCGGCGACGGCTTCTTCCAGCATCTGCTGATAGAGCTCGATGCCGACCTCGCGGATGTGGCCGGATTGTTCGCCGCCCAACAGGTTGCCGGCGCCGCGAATGTCCAAATCATGGCTGGCCAGCGAGAACCCGGCGCCCAAGGTGTCCAGGGTCTGCATGACTTCCAGGCGCTTTTCGGCGGCCGCCGACAGCACCCGGCCCGGCGGCAGGATCAAATAGGCATAGGCGCGGACCTTGGAGCGCCCGACCCGGCCACGCAGCTGATACAACTGCGCCAGCCCGAACATATCGGCGCGGTGGATGAAGATGGTGTTGACCGACGGCAGGTCGAGCCCCGATTCAATGATGTTGGTGGCAACCAGAATATCGAAGCCGCCGTCGTAAAACCGGGTCATCGTATCTTCCAGGGCACGAGCCGCCATGCGGCCGTGGGCGATGGCGACCTTGACCTCGGGCACCAATTCTTCCAGCGCCGCCGTCACGTGTTCCAGGTCGCTGACCCGGGGACAAACGTAAAAGGTCTGCCCGCCCCTGAATTTTTCCCGCAATACGGCCTCGCGGATGATCACCGGGTCATAGGGCAGAATAAAGGTGCGCACCGCCAAGCGGTCGACCGGCGGCGTCGCGATCAGGCTCAGTTCGCGAATGCCCGCCAGCGCCAATTGCAGGGTTCTGGGGATCGGCGTCGCCGTCAGGGTCAGCACATGGACGTCGCCTTTCAACCGTTTCAGGCGTTCCTTGTGGGCGACGCCGAAATGCTGTTCCTCGTCGATCACCAAAAGGCCCAGGTTCCGGGGTTTGACGTCCTTGGCCAGCAAGGCATGCGTGCCGATGATAATATCGATGGTGCCGTCGGCGAGCCCGTCTTTGACTTCCCTCGCCTTTTTCTGCGTCACCAGGCGGGAAATCTGCTCGACCCGGACGGGATAGCCCTGGAACCGTTCCAGGAAGGTATGAAAGTGCTGCCGGCACAGCAGCGTCGTCGGCACCACCACCAGCACCTGGCGGCCGTCGAGCGCGGTGGCGAAGGCGGCGCGCAACGCGACCTCGGTCTTACCAAACCCGACATCGCCGCACACCAGCCGGTCCATGGGACGCTTCGACGTCAAATCCGACAACGTATCGGCAATGGCAACGGCCTGATCATCGGTCTCGGTAAAGGCAAAGCGGGCCGAAAATTCGTCGTAGATGCCGTCCTCGACGGTGATTTGTTCGGTGTCTTTCAATTCACGGGCGGCGGCGACCTGGATCAATTCCTCGGCCATGTCGCGGATACGGTCCTTGAGCCGCGCTTTTCGCGCCTGCCAGGAGGCGCCGCCGAGCCGGTCCAGTGTCGCACCCGCTTCTTCCGAGCCATAGCGCGAGATGACTTCGATGTTTTCGACCGGCAGGAACAGCTTATCGCCGCCGCCGTAAGACAGCCGCAGACAGTCATGCGGCGCGCCGGCCACCTCGATGGTGTGCAAGCCGTCGAATTGGCCGATGCCGTGATCGACATGAACGACGATATCGCCGGGATTGAGCACCGAGGCCTCGGCGATGAAATTTTCCGGCCGCACCCGTGGCCGGGACGGGCGGCTCATCCGCTCGCCCAGGATATCGGGCTCGGTAATCACCGCCAGGGCATCCGACTCGAAACCGCGCTCCAGCCCGACGACACAGACCGCCACCAGCCCCGGATCCAAGGCCGCCGCCTCGGCCCATGTTTCCACCGGCGTCAGCCGTTCCAGGCCGTGTTCGACAAGCATATGCAGCAATCGGTCCCTGGAGCCTTTGCTGTAGGCGGAAAGGACGACGCGCTTGCCGGTTTCGTGCAGGCCCCGGATATGGTCAATCAGCGCGTCGAAGACATTGGCATCGGGCTGGACGCGGACATCGGCGAAGTCGTGCCCGGCGCGGGCCCCGGCATCAATGACGCCGTCGATGGCGGCATCGCCGTCGGGGGTGGAAAACGGCGACAACTGGCTGACGGAACGGCGTGTAAGCAGGCCTTCCCATTCCTTGGCGTCGAGGAAAAGGGCCTCGGGCGGCACCGGGTGATAGACGGCGCCGGTCTGACCCCCAATATGACCATGGGATGCGCCGGGCTTGGCATCGGCGAAGCCGCGCCGGGTTATGTAGTATTCGGCGATCAGCTCGAGGCGGGCGTCACGGGCCTCTTCGGCCTGATGGTCCAGGATCACCCGGGCCTGGGGCAGATAATCCAACAGCGTTTCCAATTTTTCGTGGAACAACGGCAACCAGTGTTCCATGCCGATTTGCCGGTGGCCGGCGGAGACGGCGCCGTACAGCGGGTCGTCGTCGCCGGCCTTGGCGAACAGCACCCGGTAGCCGGAGCGAAACCGCGAAATCGACGCCTCGTCCAGCAACACCTCGCTAACCGGCCTGAGCGTTGCCGTCTTCAGGCTACCCGTGGTCCGCTGGCTGGCCGCGTCGAAGGCACGCAGCCCTTCCAGTTCGTCGCCGAAGAAATCCAGCCGCAGCGGGTCTTTGGCGCCGGTGGGAAAGACATCGACGATACCGCCGCGCTTGGCGAATTCGCCGGGCTCCATCACCGTATCAGTGCGGGCATATCCATTGATCTGCAAAAACCCGTCCAGGTCATCCGGGTTCAATTGGCGGCCGGCTTCCAGGGTCATCGAGGCATCGGCAAAGCCGTGTTGCGGCGGCACCCGTTGCAACACCGCCGACACCGTGGTCAAAATTACCCGTCCTCGACCCCCTGCCCCATTCGAATCCATCAGCCGCGCCAGGGTATCGATGCGCCGGTTGACCAGTTCCGGCTTCGGCGACACCCGGTCATAGGGCAAACAGTCCCAGGCCGGAAATTCCAGGCATTCGACCCCGGGCGCGAAAAACGCCAGGGCCTCGGCGTGGCGGGCCATGCCGACGTCGTCGCGGGCGATGACAAGCACATCGCCTGTATCACCAGCCTCACCAGCCAGAGCGCCGATCAGCAAGGCATCGAACCCCTCGGGCACGCCGCCGAGGAGAGTTCGCCCGGCGGCTCCTGCGCCCCCGGCGCCAAGGCGTTTTGCGATATTGTTCAGGCTGTCCACGATCTTGAATTTTCAGGGGCAATTGTTGAATTTTTTCAGCCACGCCATCAGGTCGTGGTCATGGTTGGCCGGCACCGGCGCCGTGCCGGTAATCCAGTTGTAGAGGTCGTTGTCGCCTTCATCCAGGAGCGCTTCCAATTGGTCCAATTGGGAATTGTCCAGATCACCGACATGAACGGCGGTGAAGCCGCCGAGAAGGATATCGTTTTCCTTCATGCCTTGGTGCTGGCTGCGGTACAGGATTCGTTTGCGGCGCGGGTCCATGTTAGAAATCTATCCCCTGCATATAAAGAACGCCACCACGGATACCACTACCATGCGCCCTGAATCACTGTTTCCCTTGTTCAAGCCGGTAACGTCGATCAAGGGCATCGGGCCGCGCATCGCCGTCTTGGTGGAAAAAGCCGCCGGCCCGCATGTCATCGATCTGTGTTGGCACCTGCCCTCGGCGATCATTGACCGCCGCTATGCGCCCGACGTCGCCGATGCCCGCCCCGGCGTCGTCGCGACCATGACGCTTACCGTCGACAAACATGCCAAACCGCCCAACAAGCGGCTTCCCTATAAGGTCTATTGTTCCGACGATACCGGCAAAATCGCCCTGGTGTTCTTCCATGCCCATGAAGATTACCTGCGCAAGAACCTGCCCGAGGGCGAGGTCCGCGTGGTCAGCGGCAAGATCGAGCAATTCGGCAAGGAATTACAGATCACCCACCCCGATCACATCGGAACGGCGGACGAAATCGCCCGCCTCCAGGCGGTGGAGCCGGTCTATCCGCTGACCACCGGGTTGACGCTGAAGGTACTGGGCAAGGCCGTCCGCGCCAGCCTGGAAGGGCTTCCCGAGCTGCCAGAATGGATCGACACCGCTTATTTTGCCCAGCAGGGCTGGAAGCCGTGGCGGGACGCGCTTCTGGAAGCCCACGGCCCGGAAGATGAGGCCGCCTTGGAGCCGCAAGCCCCGGCCCGCCAGCGCCTGGCCTATGACGAACTGTTGTCCAACCAACTGGCGCTGGCCCTGGTCCGGGTCGCCATGCGCAAGGTCAAGGGCCGCGCCATCGAAGGCGACGGGCGCCTGAGGGCGAAGGTGATCGAGGCATTGGCGTTCAAGCTGACGGGCAGCCAGGAAGAAGCCCTGGATGAGATTTACCAGGACATGGCGGCGGCGGTCAGGATGTTGCGGCTTCTGCAAGGCGATGTCGGCAGCGGCAAGACGGTGGTCGCCCTGCTGGCGATGCTGAACGCGGTTGAGGCTGGCGGCCAGGCGGCGATCATGGCGCCGACGGAAATCCTGGCGCGCCAGCATCTGGCCACCATTGAGCCGTTGGCCGAGGCGGCCGGCATCGAAGTGGTGCTGCTGACCGGCCGGGAAAAAGGCAAAACCCGGCAAGCAATCCTTGATCGTTTGGAAAGCGGCGAGGCGGCGCTGGCCGTCGGCACCCATGCCCTGTTTCAGGACGATGTCGCCTTCCAGGCGCTGACCATGGCGGTGATTGACGAACAGCACCGCTTCGGCGTCCATCAGCGTCTGACCCTGGCGGCCAAGGGCCGCGCCGTCGATATCCTGGTGATGACGGCGACGCCGATCCCCCGCACCTTAATGCTCACCGCCTATGGCGACATGGATGTCTCGCGATTGCCCGACAAGCCCGCCGGGCGGCTGCCCATCGACACCCGGGTGATGCCGATCGAACGCTTGGACGAGGTCACCCAGGCGCTCAAGCGCTCCCTGGATAGCGGTGCCAGTATCTATTGGGTGTGCCCGTTGGTCGAGGAATCCGAAGTCCTCGACGTCGCCGCCGCCGAAGACCGCCACGGCTATTTGACAAGGATCTTCGGCGATACCGCGGGCCTGGTGCACGGACGCATGAAGGGCAAGGAAAAGGACGCCGCCATGGAGGCATTCGCTTCCGGGCAGACCCGGATTCTGGTGGCGACGACGGTGATCGAGGTCGGCGTCGATGTCCCCGACGCGACCGTGATGGTGATCGAGCACGCCGAGCGCTTCGGCTTGGCGCAGCTTCATCAACTGCGCGGCCGTATCGGTCGCGCCGATAAACCCAGCACTTGTTTACTGCTTTATGCGCCGCCCCTCACCGGCCCGGCGGAGGCCAGGCTCAAAATCATGCGCGAAACCGACGACGGCTTCCGCATCGCCGAAGAAGACCTCAGGCTGCGCGGCGCCGGCGAATTGCTGGGCACCCGGCAAAGCGGCCTGCCGGAGTTCCGCATCGCCGATTTAAGCGTTCATGGTGAGTTGCTGGCCGCCGCCCGCGATGACGCGGCGCTGATCATCAGCCGCGATGCCGAGCTCGTTAGCGAGCGCGGACAAGCGTTAAGGACATTGCTTTACCTGTTTGAAAGAGAAGCCGCGGTCCGGAACCTCAGGTCCGGTTAGGACGTCGGCTCGGGGCGTTTCCGGAGGAAAAACCCGGCGATGACGACGACAACGGCGGCGGCGATCATCTTTAATAGAAATCCGTATTCGGAGGCGATGACTGAAAAGTTTTCCAATTTCTTATTCCCAGCTTGATGGTTTTGGTGTCTGTGTCGAGCCCAATGGCTGAGACAAAAATACAAAAGACGCTTTCAATCCGTCTACCCATAATACTGTATGCACCCCCATAATCAGCACCATCGCTGCAAATGCCTCACGATAATGTCATGTTTTCAAAAGATTTTTAGCGTTCCCGCAGGATTGGCGGCAGGACCTCGCGTGCGCCGATTGGCCCACGCATAAGCGTCACGAAAAATGGCGAATATGCCCAAAATGCGCGAATCGGGGGGCTGGCAGCGGTGCAGGAATACCTGCAATTGCCTTCTAAGAGTTTTGTTTTTCGCCGGGCCGCGAGCCCTTCGGCACCAATACCGGGGCTCGTTCTTTTTCCCGCAGGATGTCCAAATCCTCGTAGGTGTGGGCGGCGGTTAGGGGCACATTTTGCTGATCCTTGGGACGCGGATCCGGCGGCGTGATGATGCCACCCGAAATCACCATCTTGATGGCCTCTTCCACCGTCATTGACAACGAAATCAGATCCTTTTTCGGCACGAACAACAGGAACCCGGACGTCGGGTTCGGTGTCGTCGGCAGGAAGATGTTGATGCATTCCTCTTCGGTGACGTTTTGAACCTCGCCCTCCGTGCGCCCGGTGATGAAGGCTATCGCCCAAATGCCGCGCCTCGGATATTCGACCAGGACGGCTTCGCGAAACGCCGCCGATTTGTCGGCGAGAACGGTTTCAAAAATCTGTTTAACGGCCGAATAAATATTGCGGATGACCGGCATACGGGCCAAGGCCCGTTCCGAAAAGCGAACCCACAACCGGCCCATGAAGCCGGCGGTCAAGGCGCCGGTCAACATCAACCCCAGCACCAGGATCAGCAACCCCAACCCCGGCAGCGCGAAGGGTAGGTAGGATTCTGGATTATATTTAAGCGGTATCAGGGGCGTGATCTTGCTGTCGACAAAACCAATGAACAGCCAAGCCAGATAAAGGGTGATGGATATCGGCGCGATAACCAGAATGCCGGCAAAGAAATAAGCCCGCATCCGTTGCCCGAAAGTGAGGACATGCTTAGGAACTGGCTGTTCGGCGCCGGGGGAGTCTTTGGGGTGTTGCTTGGGCGTTTGATTATCTGTGTTCATGGTTCAAAGAACGCTAGAGGCGACTTATTTGTCATTGTCCACATTGCGGATATGGTCAACCATGATGTTCAGCAATCCGCGAATAAATGGATCGGCCTTATTCATTTTTTGTTCGAACATGGCGCGGGTGACGACGATGATGGTGGCCCCTTTGGAACACCGTGCCGTCGCCATTCTGGGTTTAGAATCGATTAGCGCCATTTCACCGAACATCCCACCCTTGGAAATGGTACCCAAGACTATTTCCATGCCCTCCATAACCTTGACGATTTCCACTTCACCGGATTGGACGACATAGGCCAAATTGCCTTCATCCCCTTCTTTGAAAATCCGGTCGCCGGGTTGGAACGTTTGCCGCTGAAGAATGGTATCTGAAGACATTCCCTGAGCTTTCCTTCAAAATTCCACCATCGTGATTAAAGTCGTGGGTCCTTTAGTTTTTCCATCGGGGCTATAGTAACTTGATCCGCCCAGGAAAACATCCTTTAGAGTTCCTAAAAATTCAAAAGGGGCCTAAGTGGATTGAAACCGAATGGATACTCGATCTGACGGTGGGAATACCAGTTGTTCTAAATCCGGGGTGATCAATTCAATAAAGTGGCGAAAAGAGTCCTGGAACCGGTCTTGATATCGGCCTCAACCGCCATGCCGGGCAAAAGCCGG
>DASCOC010000131.1:0-13874 GCA_036011805.1 Rhodospirillales bacterium | reverse complement strand
CTTTTTTCGTTCGGATTGCTGAACACGAAACCGCTTTTCATCTTGTCTTCGACGTAATCCATCTCGGCGCCGACCAGATACATGGTCGCCATCGGGTCGATAAACACCTTGGCGCCCTTGCTGTCGATTTCTTCCTCGTAGGGCTGTTTTTCCTTGGCGTATTCGAAAACGTAGGACATCCCCGAGCAGCCCTTGGTGCTGATGCCGACGCGAAGGCCCAGAACCGGCTCATCACTGCCCGCGATCAGGGTTTTAACCCGATCGGCGGCGGCATCGGTCAGGGTAATCATCTGGGCAGTCGGGGAGGATTGCTCGGTCATATTTTTATCTCCGTTGCCGATTATATAGGACTACATCATGCCGAGCGCCAGCTTGGCGTCTTCGGACATGCGTTCGGGCGTCCAGCCCGGCTCCCACACCAGGGTCACTTCGACCATGCCGATGCCGTCAACCTTGGCAATGGCGTCGGCCACCCATTGGGGCAGTTCACCGGCCACCGGGCAGCCCGGCGCGGTCAGGCTCATGTCCGCCTTGACCCCGCCCGCCGCATCGATAATGAACCCGTAAATCAGGCCCAGGTCATGGATATTGACTGGAATTTCCGGATCGAACACGGTTTTCATCGCCTCAATAACGGCCTCTTCGCCCGCCACCGTAACGCCCGCGGCCAGTGGCTCGCCGGCGGTGGCGGAAAAATCCTCGCCGAATTCCGGGGCCGCCGTGCCGCCGTGATAGGGAATGCCTGAATGTTCCATGTCGCGAATCCTATTCCGTCGATGTCTCTTCTTCACCGCTGACCGCGGCCTGCATGGTGTGCCAGGCCAGCGTCGCGCATTTGACCCGGATCGGGAATTCCTTGACCCCCGACAACATGACCAGGCGGTCAAGGGCGTCTTCGTCGCAATCGCCAAGCTCGGCAATATCGAAATCATCCCGGGTACACATGTTGTGGAAGCCGTCGAACAGGCGATTGGCCTCCTCGATGGTTTTGCCTTTGACGATACCCGTCATCATCGACGCCGACGCCACCGAAATGGCGCAGCCCTGGCCCTGGAAGGCGGCATCGGTGATTTTGCCGTTATCGTCCTGGGTGATGTAGACCACCAGCGTATCCCCGCAAACCGGGTTGTTGCCGTGGGCCAGGCAGGTGTGATCCTCGGGCCGGCGAAAATTACGCGGGCTTTTGCCGTGATCCAGAATCACTTCCTGGTAGAGATCGCGAAGGTCATCAAACATCAGCCGAAAAACTTCTTTGTTTCCTTAAGGGCGTCGACGAGGGTATCGACCTCGGCGCGGGTATTGTAAAGCCCGAAGGACGCCCGGGCCGTCGCCGCCACGCCGAAGCGATCCATCACCGGCTGGGCGCAATGGTGGCCGACGCGCACCGCGACCCCGGCCCGATCGACGAAGGTGCCGACGTCATGGGGGTGGATACCATCCAGAGCGAAGGAAACGATCGCCGCCTTCTCCCGCGCGTTGCCGATGATCGTGACGCCGTCCATGGCCTGCAATCGTTCGGTCGCGTATTGCAGGACGCCGTGCTCGTGGGCGGCAATGTTGTCCAGCCCGATGGCATTGACGTAATCGATGGCGGCGCCTAAGCCCACCACTTCGGCAATCGCCGGGGTGCCGGCTTCGAAACGGTGCGGGGCCTTTTGAAAGGTGGTTTTCTCGAACGTCACCGATGCAATCATCTCACCGCCGCCTTGATAGGGCGGCATCGCGTTGAGGATGTCTTCCCGCCCCCACAAAATGCCGATGCCGGTGGGGCCGTAGAGTTTGTGGCCTGAAAAGACGTAGAAATCCGCGCCCAGGGCCTGAACGTCAACGGCCAGATGCGGCACCGCCTGACAGCCGTCGATCAGCACCAAGGCACCCTTTTCGTGCGCCGCCTTAATCACGTCGGCGACCGGAACGATGGTGCCGAGGGCATTGGAGACATGCGTGACGGCGACCATTTTGGTCTTATCGCTGAGCAGTTTTTCGAATTCATCGAACAGGAAATTGCCGTCGTCGTCGATCGGCACGACCTTGATGACAATATCTTTTTCCTGGCGCAGCAACTGCCACGGCACGATGTTGGAATGGTGCTCCATGTGCGAGATAACGACCTCGTCGCCGGCCTTGAGGTTAGCCCGGCCCCAGCTTGCTGCGACCAGATTAATGGCCTCGGTGGCGCCGCGGGTGAAAATGATTTCGTTGTCGCTGGCCGCGTTCAGGTAGGCGGCGGCCTTTTGCCGGCCGGCTTCATAGGCATTGGTGGATTGCTGAGATGTCCAATGGACGCCGCGATGGACGTTGGAATACCGGGTCTCGTAAAGATCGCTCATGGAATCGATGACCTGCCGCGGTTTCTGGGCGCTGGCGCCGTTATCCAGATAGACCAGCGGCTTACCGTCGTAGACGGTTTGGCTGAGGATCGGGAAATCGGCCCGAATTTTTTCGACATCGAAGGCGGCGGTGGAATTATCGCCGGATGTAATTCCCACAACGGAGGACGGCTTGTTCATTGGTCTCTCCATTCTTCGGACAGGAAGCACGCCGCCGGCAACCAGTGCAGCACCTTGTCGGTGAAGGCGTGGCGGACTTCTTCGTTGCTGATCTCGTCCAAGGCCTCGCCCAGGAACGACTGGACCAGAAGATTGCGCGCCAGGGCTTCGGGGATGCCGCGCGAGCGCAGGTAGAACAACGCCGTTTCGTCGATCTGGCCGGTGGTTGCGCCGTGGCTGCATTTGACGTCGTCGGCGTAAATCTCAAGCTCGGGCTTGGCGTCGATCTCGGCGCCGGTGGACAACAACAGGGTTTTGCAAAGCTGATGGCCGTCAGTGCCCTGGGCTTCCTTGCGGACGATGATCCGGCCCTGGAAAACGGCCCGGGATTGATCATCCAGAACACCCTTGAAGACTTCCCGACACGTGGTGTGCGGCACCAGATGTTCGATCATGGTGGTGTTGTCGCAATGCTCGGAACCGCGCATCAAATAGGCGCCGTTGAGCCCGGCATGGGCGCCTTCGCCTTGCAGCCGAACCGAAACATCGTTGCGCGACAAGCGTCCGCCGATGGACAGGTTAAAACATTCATAGGTCGCGTCCTTGGCGACGTTGACATGAACGGTGCTGAGGTGGGTGGCGTCGCGGGATTCGGACTGGACCTTGAAATGGTTGAACCGGGCACCGGCGCCGATGTCGATTTCGGTGACGGTGTTGGCGAAATACGGGCCGATCCCGATTCCCTCGTGATGCTTGACCACGGTGGCCTCGGCCCCTTCGCCAAGGATGATCAGGTTGCGTGGGAAATAGGCGACCGGATGATCCGTCAGGCCGCCGATGAAAATCACCTCGATGGGCTGTTCGACCTTGACCCCGGCGTCGACGCGGAGCACGAAGCCAGAATCCATCATCGCCGCGTTCAGGGCAACCAGGGACTGGCCGTCGGCATCGCCGTTAAGCCGGCCGAGATGCGCCTCGGCCCAATCCGGTGAATGCATCAGCACGTCGCGCAGGCAATCCAAGTGGACGCCGTCCGGCAGATCGCCATCGACCCAGAAGCCGGGGCGCATGCGGCCGTTGACGAAGACCAGCCGGGGCCGCCCGCCGGGATTCGGCAGCAACGTCGGCACGCGGTCGAGGACGGCCATGCCGTCTTCCTCGGTGATCGGCTGATAGACCGTATCCTCGAGCGGGCTCAGCCGCGTGTATTTCCAGTTTTCCAGCTTCGGCGTCGGCAGGCCGAGGCCGGCAAACCGTTCCATACCGGTTTTGCGGATATCCTTCAGCCAGGAAAGATCGGCGCCGGGCAGGCCGGGCCGGGCGGCATCGAAGTCATCTGCGAAGGACAGCGGGATGGAGGATGGATTGCCCATATCAGGCCACCGCCCCGTCGAATTCGGCGTAGCCGTTTTCTTCCAGTTCCAAGGCCAGTTCCTTGCCGCCGGTGCGCTGGATCTTGCCATGCGCCAGCACATGCACCTTATCGGGCACGATGTAATCCAACAGCCGCTGGTAATGGGTGATGACCAGCATCGAGCGTTCCGGCGAGCGCAGCTTGTTGACGCCTTCGGCGACCACCTTCAGCGCGTCGATGTCCAAGCCGCTGTCGGTTTCGTCCAGTATAGCCAAGGTCGGGTTCAACACCGCCATTTGCAGGATTTCATTGCGTTTTTTCTCACCGCCGGAGAAACCGACGTTGACGGCGCGTTTCAGCATGTCGTCGGAAATACCCAGTTCCTTGGTCTTGGCCCGCATCATTTTGACGAACTGCATGGCGTCCAGCTCATCCTCGCCCTTGTAACGGCGGATCGCGTTCAGCGCTTCCTTGAGAAAGGTGGTGTTGGCGACGCCGGGAATTTCCACCGGATACTGAAAGGCCAGGAAAATACCCTTGGCGGCCCGTTCCTCCGGCTCCAGGCCGGTTAGGTCTTCACCCTGGAAAATGATCCGGCCGCCGGTGATTTCATACCCGTCGCGCCCGGCGATGACATGGCTGAGCGTGCTTTTGCCCGATCCGTTCGGTCCCATGATGGCATGCATTTCGCCGGGATCGATGCTGAGGTCTAGGCCCTTGAGGATTTCCGCGCCGTCAACGCTGACGTGGAGATTTTTAATTTCCAACATATTCTTAGCTTTCTTATTCATTTTATTTCTTCAAGACACCGGCCTCAGCCGACGCTTCCTTCAAGAGAGATGCCGACCAGCTTTTGCGCTTCAACGGCGAATTCCATGGGCAGTTGCTGCAGCACTTCGCGGCAGAAACCATTGACCACCAGGGCGACCGCCACTTCCGCCGGAATGCCGCGCTGGCGCAGATAGAACATCTGGTCCTCACTGATGGTCGAGGTCGTCGCTTCATGCTCGACGATGGCGGTTTTATTTTTGCTTTCGATATAGGGCACCGTATGGGCGCCGCATTGATCGCCGATGAGCAGGGAATCGCACTGGGTGAAATTACGCCCCCCCTCGGCCTTCGGCGACATCTTGACCAGGCCCCGATAGGTTTGATCGGCGCGGCCCGCCGAAATGCCCTTGGAGATGATCTTCGATGTGGTGTTGCGGCCTAAGTGGATCATCTTGGTGCCGGTGTCGGCCTGCTGGCAATTGTTGGTGATGGCGATGGAATAGAATTCGCCGACCGAATTATCGCCCTGGAGAATGCAGCTCGGGTACTTCCAGGTGATGGCTGAACCGGTTTCGACCTGGGTCCATGAGATTTTCGAATTCCGGCCCCGACACGCGCCGCGCTTGGTGACAAAATTATAGATGCCGCCCTTGCCGTTCTCGTCGCCCGGATACCAGTTCTGCACGGTCGAATACTTGATTTCGGCATCGTCCAACGCAATCAACTCAACCACGGCGGCGTGAAGCTGGTTTTCGTCACGCATGGGGGCGGTGCAGCCTTCCAAATAGGACACATAGGAGTCCTTATCGGCGATGATCAAGGTGCGCTCAAACTGGCCGGTGTTCTTGGCATTGATGCGGAAGTAGGTGCTCAGTTCCATGGGGCAGCGCACGCCGGGCGGGATATAGACGAAGGAGCCATCGGTGAAGACGGCGGAATTCAGCGTCGCGTGCTTGTTGTCGGTATAAGGCACCACGGTGCCGAGGTATTTCTTGACCAGGTCAGGGCATTTCTCCAGCGCCTCGGAGATCGGGCAGAAGATGACGCCGACCTCTTCCAGCTTGGCCTTGAACGTGGTGGCGACGGAGACACTGTCGAAAACGGCATCGACGGCGACACCGGCCAGGAATTCCTGTTCCTTCAGCGGGATGCCCAGCTTCTCGTAGGTTTCAAGCAGTTCCGGGTCGACTTCCTCGAGGCTTTTGGGGCCGTCATCGGTGCCCTTGGGGGCCGAGTAATAATACGCATCCTGGTAATCGATTTCCGGGAACCCGACCTTGGCCCATTTCGGCTCATCCATCTTCAGCCATTGCCGAAAGGCCTTGAGCCGCCATTCCAACAACCATTCGGGTTCGTTCTTCTTCGCCGAAATGAACCGGACGGTGTCTTCGTTCAGGCCCTTGGGCGCGGTCTCGGACTCGATGTCGGTGACAAATCCGTACTTGTATTTGTCATCGGCCAGTTCCTGAACCTGTTGGACCGTATCTGTGGTGGCAGCCATGTTCCGTTATCCCTTTTCTTATTCTTCTCTACGCCGCCGAGGGTTGGCGCGGGTTGACCCGGCGCAGCCTTTCGACCTCGGCGATGATGGTCTCGGTGGCAAAATTGATGTCGTCTTCGGCAGTGTAACGGCCAAGGCCGATACGGATTGTAGCGGCGGACAATTCATCGCTGAGCCCCAGCGCCTTCAGCACATGAGACGGCTCCACCGTCGCCGACGAACAGGCGGCGCCGTTGGAGATCGCCAAATCCTTCAGGCCCGCCGTCAGATCTTCGGCCTGGACGCCGCTAAAACTGAGATTGAGGTTCCCCGGAATCCTAGCCTCCCGGTCGCCGTTGATGGTGACACCGTCAAGCCGCTTCAGGATTTTATCTAAAAACAGGTCCTTGAGGCCTTGCAAGCGGCTGGCTTCTTCATCCATTTCCAGGGCGGCGATCTCCGCCGCTTCGCCCAGACCGACACACAGCGGCGTCGGCAAGGTGCCGGAACGCATGCCCCGTTCCTGGCCGCCGCCGTCGATCATCGCCTGCAAGCGCACCCGTGGGCGGCGGCGGACATAGAGCGCGCCGATGCCCATCGGCCCGTAAACCTTGTGACCGCTGATGCTCATCAGATCGATGGACATGGCGTCTACATCCAGGAGGATTTTGCCGGCGGCTTGGGCGGCGTCGGTATGGAAGAAAACGCCGGCCTCGCGGCACAGGGCGCCGATCTCGGCCAACGGTTGGATGACACCGATTTCATTGTTCACGCCCATGATGGAAACAAGACAGGTGTCGTCGGTGATGGCGTCCCGCAACTGATCCAATTCGATCAGCCCGTTCGGCCCTACCGCAAGATAGGTAATCTCAAACCCGTCGCGTTCAAGGGCAGCGCTGGCCTCAAGCACACATTTATGCTCGGTGGCGCAGGTGACGATGTGGGTTTTGGCGGCGCCGTTGTGATTTCCATGCAACCTCGCCACCCCCTTGATCGCCAGATTGTTGGATTCGGTGGCGCCCGAGGTGAAGATGATTTCCTTTTCCCCTGCGCCGATCAGCGCCGCGATCTGGGCGCGCGCGCGCTCCACCGCTTCTTCCGCTTCCCAGCCGTAGAAATGATCGCGGGAATGGGGATTACCGAATTTTTCGGTGAAAAACGGCATCATCGCGTCCAGGACCCGGGGATCCATCGGCGTCGTCGCTTGGTAATCCAGATACACGGGACGTCCCTGGCGCGGCGTTTCGTGGAATGTGTTGGGTTCGGTCATGCCGCCGTCCTTTTCTTGCCCTGGGCCTTGGCGCGGACGTCGTCCCAGGCGGCGCAGAAACGCTCAACATCCTGTTCGGTGGTGCTCCAGCCCATGGAGACGCGAATGGCGGTGGCCGCTTCTTCGGCCTCGATGCCCATGGCCGCCAAGACGTGGCTGGGCTCGACCTTTCCCGATGAACAGGCCGACCCGGCGCTGACGGCAATGCCGGCGAGGTCGAGGGCGATCAGCTGTTGTTCCGCCTCGACGCCGGGCATGGTTAGGCATGTGGTGTTGGCAAGACGGTTGACGCCGGCGCCGAAAATACGCACCCCTTGGTGCTGCGCCAAGTCGGTCTCGATGCGATCGCGCCAGACGTTTAATCCTGCTGCTCCCGGAAGGTCCTTCAGGGCTTCCACCGCGGCGACACCGAAACCGACGATACCGGGGAGGTTTTCCGTGCCGGCGCGCCGGCTTCGTTCCTGGCCGCCGCCCCGGATGATCGGCTGCAGCGCTTGATCGTCAGCCGACACCAAGGCGCCAATGCCCTGGGGGCCGCCGATCTTGTGGGCCGACAGGGTCAGCATATCGATTCCCAACGCCTTAACATCAACGGCAATCTTTCCAGCCGCCTGAACGGCGTCGCAATGGACCAGGGCACCGTGTTTTTTGGCCAGGGAGGAAACCTCGGCCACGGGCTGGATAACACCGGTTTCATTGTTGGCCAGCATCACCGAAACCAGGGCCGCTTCATCGTTCGCCGCAAGCGCCGCGTCCAGAGCGCCGAGGTCAATCACGCCGTCCGCGTCAACGGCGATGATCTCAGGCTCGGCAACCGATTTCAGCACCGACACATGTTCGACCGCGGACACCAGCACCCGCCTATTCGCCCCCCGGATCGCCCCCCGGATCGCTAGGTTATTGGCTTCGGTGCCGCCAGAGGTAAAGACGACGCCGGCCGGCCGGGCGCCGACCAAGGCCGCAACCTGTTCGCGGGAGTCCTCCACATGCTTTCTTGCGGCGCGGCCAGCGCCGTGCACCGAAGACGCATTGCCGATCAGGTCAAGCGCCCTGGCAAGGGCGTCCTTGACCGCCGGGCGAACCGCCGTAGTCGCGTTGTGATCCATGTAGACAGGATTTTCCATGCCCATGCTCAGCCTAATGGTTGAAACGGCCTGACGAGTTAGGCTTATTGTGCCGCGGCGAAGGAGGCGTCATCGCCCTGGCGATGCATTACGCCGCTGGACCCGAGAACGCGGTTATCGACGACATCGGCCAGGGAAACCGAATTCAGATAGAGAAAGATATGGCTCCCCAGTTCTTCCCACAAATCATGGGTCAGGCAGCGGCTCTTGTTGCTTTTACACCCGACCGGAGAACCCGGCGTACATCGGGTCGTCTTAATCGGTTCATCGACGGAAAGGATGATGTCTGATATCCGGGTGTCAGCGGCGCCTCGGGCGAGCAGGTATCCGCCGCCGGGGCCACGAACGCTTTTGACCAGGCCGCCACGGCGCAATTTGCCGAAAAGCTGCTCCAGGTACGAAAGCGATATCTCCTGGCGTTCGGCGACATCGGCCAGCGCGATGGGTTTGCCTTCGGTGTGGGCCGCGATATCGACCATGGCCATCACGGCGTACCGTCCTTTAGTGCTGAGTTTCACGACTTAAGTCCTCCTTTTAGATGGGGCTTGCCTTTCGGCGGGATTGGCCCCCAACGATCCTTTACCCGGCTTTGCTGTCCCGATTTTGCGGGTCCGCGTCGCCGCTCTCTTCTCTATGTTCCTCGGGCAATTGCGTCTCCAGTTCCTCGACGCGTTCCATCAGTGTCGATACCTGGCCGCGCAGACTTTCTATGGTCTGCAACACGGGGTCGGGGCCGCCGTCGGTCGGCGTTCCATAAGGCTGGAATTCCTTCGCCTTGGTCTTGTCGCGGGGCATGATCACCTTGGCCGGAATGCCGACGGCGGTGACGAAGGCCGGGATGTCCTTGGTGACCACCGAATTAGCGCCGACCCGGGCGCCCTCGCCGATGGTGATGGGGCCTAAAACGGCGGCGCCGGAGCCGATAATCGCCCCGTCCTTGAGGGTGGGGTGGCGTTTCTGTCCGACCTGGTCCTGAGAATCCACCGCCGGGGAGGTGCCGCCCAGGGTCACCGAATGATAAAGCGTCACATCGTCGCCGACGATGGCGGTTTCGCCGACGACAACGCCGGTGCCATGATCAATCACGAAACGGCGCCCGATTTCCGCTCCGGGGTGAATTTCGATGGCGGTGACGATCCTGCCCAAATAAGAGAAAAACCGCGCCAGCAGGTAAATTTTTCGTTTCCATAGCCAGTGCGACATGCGGTGGACGACCAAGGCATGATAACCGGGATAGCAAAGCATGATTTCAAGCGTGCTGCGGGCCGCCGGGTCGCGCTGCTTAAAAGACGCAATATCTTCACTGAGTCGGTCAAAAAACATGTCTAAAAATTCCGTTTTCCAGAAAGCCGGTCGAAAATGAAAACCAAAGTATTGAGGATTGGCGTCGTTTAAGCATGGTGGAATGTCCAAACACATGCTAAAACCCGCGCCGAAAGCGTATCCTCACTTCCTAAAGGGGAATATAGGAAGCCCGACTAATACAATCAAGTTTAATGGTCTTTATTGCTTCTAACTTGCAATATGGTACAGAACTTAACCAAGCTTGCTTGTGGGGGATTAAGCAAAAACAGTCGAAACCAAGGCGTTCAAGGGTTAAAAAATCATGCCTGAAGTTAATTTCAACGGCCCCGAAGGCCGCCTGGAAGGCCGTTATCACCCTTCCAAACGGTCTCAGGCTCCGCTTGCATTGCTGTTGCATCCGCATCCGCAGCACGGCGGCACCATGAACAACAAGATCATTTACCAACTCTACCAGACCTTCACCCGGCGGGGGTTTTCGACGCTCCGGTTTAATTTTCGCGGTGTCGGACGCTCCCAAGGACAGTTCGACAACGGCCAGGGCGAACTCAGCGACGCCGCCTCGGCGCTGGATTGGATGCAGACCCAAAACCCCAACACCACGACATGCTGGATTGCCGGTTTTTCCTTCGGCGCCTGGGTCGCCATGCAGTTGATGATGCGCCGCCCCGAAATAGAGGGCTTTATCTCGATCGCACCACCGGCCAGCCAGCACGACTTTTCGTTCCTGGCGCCGTGCCCGGCGTCGGGAATGATCATTCACGGCGATAAGGATGAGGTCGTGCCCCAGTCATCGGTCGATAAATTGGCGCAGAAGCTGCAAAAGCAGAAAAATATCAAGATCGATTACCGCATCGTCGAAGGCTCGGACCACTTCTTCCTCGACCACCTGGAGCCCTTAAACGAACACGTCGAAGATTATCTGAACAAGATGCTGACCAAGGCGGCCTGAGGGACGGCGGCGGCGTCCGCAACGAAGTCCTTTTCGACCCGATGTGGACGTTAACCGTCAGAACCTTGCTTCAATGGAATGAAATCGTATTTCCCGGCCCCCTGCACGACAAGGAATCGACAGGGACCGCCATCCTTGCCCGCCACCTGATGGGGGGTCTTTAGCGGCACGGTGAAGGTCTCCCCCGCCTGCAACTCATTGTCCTCGGCGGCGTCCCGAATTTTCACCACCATCGGGCCATCGAGACAGGCAATGGTGTCGGTGACAGACGTGTGGAGGTGCCAGGGAATTTCCTGGCCGCTTCCCAAGGTAAGGATTTGCACGCGCACGTCGGGGGTATCGACAATCAAATGCCGATCCTCAATGACGTAGGGGGCTTCATTTGGGGCTGTCATTACCCGATGGCTTCCTTTCCTACAGGTAGCGTTGATGATCCGACGTAATCATTTCGTACAGTACAGTTAATTCTTAAATTGTTCTAATTCAATTGTTATTAAATTGTGGATTTGTTCAGCACTCCGCCATTTCCCAGTATTATTTGAGTGCCCGGGCATTCATAAATGCCTCTAATTCCTTCGCCCATCCCTGCCAATCCACCGATGGGGCGCGGTGGCCGTTATCGCTGTCCAATTCGAAATACCGTGCATCCACACCTGATTCTTCAAGCAGCTTCATGGTGTCCGGCGCAATCGAGGGCGGGAATAAATTGTCGCTGCGGGACAGCACATACAATAGCGGCGCCTGGATATTGGCGACCTTGGGGCGGGCGTCGAATTGGATGGTGGCTTTGCGTAACACGATCAGGGCGTTGGCGTCGAACTGCTCGGCCCAGGGTTCGGCCAGCGCCGCCAGGCGTTGGTCGATGAGGTCCGGTATGTCGCCGACTTCATCGCGAATTTTTTTGTCGTCACCATATATCTTGAGGGTCTCGATGCGGATTTGTTTCAATGCATCGAAAATGCCGGCCTCTTTTTCGCGGCCGTAATATTGGCCGCCGTTCCAGCCGGGGCACCGGCTGAAACGTTCCACCAGTTTGTCCACCGTGCCCTGGTCGCCGCGTCCCTTGAGCGCGCTGACGACAACCACCAACGCCCGGATGCGGTCGGGATGGTCGGTGCCCCAGTGAAAAGCGAGATGGCCGCCGAAGGAATTGCCGATGACGCAGGCCAGTTGGTTGACGCCGAGATGATCCAACAGGCGAATTTGCGCATTCACCATATCGGCCACCGTAATATCGGGAAAATCGAGCCCAAACGGGTTGCCGGTGGCGGGATCGGTGCTGGGCGGGCCGGTAGAGCCGTAGGCCGAGCCCAGCATATTGGCGGAAACGACAAAATAGCGGTTGGTATCGACCGCCTTATCAGGCCCGATCAGGCCGGAGAACCAGCCCTGCTCGTCGCCGGCGGCATGAGGCGTGTTGGTGTAGCCGTGGCAAACCAATACGCCATTATCCCCGGCCTCGTTCAACCTGCCGTAGGTTTCATAAGCGATATCGAGGGTCTCAAGTTCCCCGCCCTTTTCGAGGCGAAAATGATGACTGGTGAATACCGCCGACGTGGCTAACAACACGGCTTTTCTCCTCGGCTGTTGTCGATAACAATCACCGGGGCCGAACCGGACCAAGAAGGCGGCGGCAATTTTCAAGGAGCAAGGCTCGTCGCACGTCACTCCGGTCGGCGGCGATCTCCCGCCCCACCCTTTGCCAGTCGTCAAAGCCGCGCTCGTCGGTGGAATCTTTCGGCCCGAATTTCGCGAACATGACCCGGACCTGGGATTTACGGCGCCTAAGGGCGTCGGTTTCCTGCTGCGACTGGGCAGAGAGCAAACCGAAACATAACGCCGGGTTGTCGGCCAACCCATCCGCGGCGGCAGGGATGCCGTAATAAATCAATGCCATACACGCTAACCATCTCATCCCGATACTGTGTCCCATGACCCCGGTGAAAACAATCAGGCCATATAAATGCCGGGCGCATCGGGGATCGCCTATGGTAGATTTTTATCCGGAAATGCAGGAAACGAAGGTGATGACGATGGCAACCCGGCACCGTTCAGGCAAAGCCTTGGCGTTGTTGCTTGCCGTCTTGTTGACCCACGCTGCCTTGGCGGCGCCGGTGACGCAAACCAAAGGGGAGGCTTCGCAACGCCGCGGCGGCGCGTATCTGCGGCTCGCGCAAGTGCCGCCGGAAATACACGAAATAAAACGCTACACCGGCCTTCACGCGGCGGCGGCCAACGGTGAAACCACATCGATCTCGCGGCTTGCTAGCGCCGGCGAAAACATCAATGCACGCGACTCCCATGGGCGAACTCCGTTGATGGTGGCGGCCTATGCAGGCCACCGCGCCACCGCCAAGGCGTTGATCGCTGCCGGCGCCAATATCAACGCGCTCGACTATCAGCGCTACGATCTATTGACAATCGTTTCCGTCCTTAATGATCTCGACATGGTGAAACTGGCATTCGCGTCGGGCGCCGATGCCAAACTGATTACCAGTCCTTACGATGGAACCGCCCTGATTGCGGCGGCTCACCTCGGTCACGTTGAGGTCGTGCGCGCCCTCATCAAGGGCAATTCGCCACTCGATCACGTCAACAATTTGGGCTGGACCGCGCTGATTGAGGCGATTGTCTTAGGCGACGGCGGGCCGCGTCATACCGCCATCGTCGGTGACCTGATCAAGGCCGGCGCCAACCTCGATTTGGCGGACGGACAAGGCAACACGCCGCTTGCCCTAGCCCACCAGCACGGCTACCAGGCGATCATCGACATCCTGCGCCAGGCCGGCGCCCGGCCCTGAACGACCGCCCCATGCGGAGAATATGTGACTTCTGGAAGCCGCCACCGGCAATGCATAATAAGATCGCCTTCTATTTAGGCGAAGAATTGCGCGTGGCGCCTAACATTGCCGCTTCTGAGAGAAGGAAATTCTCGGTTAAGCTAGCGATGACCCCGTAGAAAGGAAACGCGGCCCGATCTTGGACCTGGCGACAGAATTTCGGCACCCACTTAACCATATGTGTGGTTACGAATTCCTCTTCGATCCGCTGGAGCTTCTCGGCCTGTTCCCAGTCTTTACGTTCAAGAGCCGCTGCCTCGTTGGCCGTAATTTCTTGCATGAACTCGATTTC
>DASCOC010000130.1:0-3768 GCA_036011805.1 Rhodospirillales bacterium | reverse complement strand
CCACGAATGGCTTCGGCCGCAAAAAACAACAAATGCCCACCATCAAGCAAAGGAATGGGAAAAAGGTTAATAAGACCCAAATTAACAGATAAAGCGGCCATGAAGAAGATAAGGTTATCGAACCCGCCCTGGGCCATTTGCCCGGAAAGTTTGGCAATTCTTAGGGGGCCGCCCAAGTCTTCGGCGCCCCTTTTACCGGAGATCATTTCCCCCAGGTAAGAGAAGATGTTCGCGGTCAAGGCCACGGTTTGCCGGACCCCCAGCCATGAAGCGTAGAGAGGGTTTTGCCTTTCATACAAGGCTTGCTCAGGGTCATAACGAACGCCAAGCAAACCAACTTCGACCGTTTTTCCATCTTTATCCGTCCGCTGATGCGGTTTCGGCGTCGCCGCCAGTGTCAATTCTTGATCGCCGCGCCTGAGCGTGATCTTCAAGGGAACGCCCGGTTGGCTGCTGACGATACGGACCAGGTCCGAAAACCAAGTCACGGGTTCACCATTGATGCTCAAGATGCGGTCGCCGACCTCGAACTCGGCTTCGGCGGCGGCGGAATCAGGCATGATGTTCCCAACACCGGCATAATGTTTAGGTGTTCCTACGGTCATAATCAGGCCGGCGAAAAGAACCACCGCCAGAAGGAAATTCGCCGCCGGCCCGGCAAAAACGATGGCGACGCGCTGGCCAATGGTTTTGAATTGGAAAGAAACGGCCTTTTCCTCTTCGGTCAAAGGACGTTCATCCTCGGCATCTTCGGGCAAATCGGATTGGCCCAGCATCTTGACGTATCCGCCAAGCGGAATGGCGGATATTTTCCACCGGGTTCCCGCCGAATTGGTCCAACCGTAGATTTCCGGTCCGAACCCGATTGAAAAAACCTCGATTTTGACATTGTTGCGCTTGGCGACCCAGTAATGCCCCCACTCATGGACATAAACCAAGACCGTGAGCACGAACAGGAACAGGATGATGTAATACCAAGTAAATCCGAGAATGAAGTCCATAAGGTCGCTTTCCGGTGATGTTCTGGGCGGGGGTTTTAAACCGCCGGTTTTTTAATTGTCTTTCGGATGTTTTAAAACCAAATCTTCGGCAATTTGCCGCGCTTCGGCGTCGGCCTCGGCAACATCGTCGAGATTGGCCAAGCGGCCATCAGGCGCGGCGATAAGGGTTTCCTCTACAATCCGGGCAATGTCAAGAAAACCGATGTTTTTGTCTAAAAAATGGCGAACCGCCACTTCGTTGGCGGCATTCAATACCGTCGGCGCCGCGCCGCCGGTATTCAACGCTTGGCGAGCCAGCCGGAGGGCCGGAAAACGGTCCATATCGGGGGCTTCGAAGGTCAAGGTGGCAATTTCCGCCAGGTCCAGCCTTGGCGCGTGCGCGGCCATCCGCTTGGGCCAGGCCAGGGCATAGGCAATCGGCGTGCGCATGTCAGGGGTCCCCAGTTGAGCCAGGACCGAACCGTCGACATAATCAACCATGGAATGGATCACCGATTGCGGATGCACCAGAATTTCGATCTGGTCGCCGGAAACCGGGAAAAGATGCAAGGCTTCGATCAATTCCAGGCCCTTGTTCATCATCGTCGCTGAATCCACTGAAATTTTCGCCCCCATGTCCCAATTGGGGTGGGCGACGGCCTGTTCCGGCGTCATCTTGGCCATTTCGTCCAGCGAAGCTTCCCTGAACGGGCCACCCGATGCGGTCAGGATAATCCGGTGAACCCGCTCGGCATTATCGAAATCAAAAACCTGAAAAATGGCGCTGTGTTCTGAATCCACGGGTAACAAGGTGGCGCCATTGGTTACGACCTCCTTGACGAACATATCACCGGCGGAAACCAGGCATTCCTTATTGGCCAATCCGATCGTGGCGCCGCGCCGGACGGCGGTCAAAGTCGGTTTAAGCCCGGCCGCGCCGACAATTGAGGCCATCACCCAATCGGCAGGCCTGTCGGCGGCCTCGATAAGGGCGTCTGGACCCGCGGCGGCCTCGATTCCGGTTCCGGCCAGGGCCTCTTTCAGCGCCTGATAGCCTTCGGGATCGGCCAGCACCGCCGTATTCGGTTTTAGGCGCAGGGATTGTTCGACCAACAGCTTGATGTTGCTGTTCGCCGTCAGGGCCTCCACCACATAGTCGCCGGGGTTGTTTTCGACCAGTTCGACCGTATTGCAGCCGACGGATCCAGTGGACCCTAGGATGGTAATGCTTCTGGGCGACTGTCCCGTTTTGGGTGCAATGGGTTCCGGGTTTACATCCATGTCAAAATATTGCCCTTGCCGACAGTTCCAATCACGGCAACGGCAACCGCCGCTACCAGCAATCCATCAACGCGGTCAAAGAGGCCGCCGTGCCCGGGAAGGATTGCTCCCGTATCCTTTACTCCAAAATGACGCTTAACCCAAGATTCACCTAAGTCACCGACTTGAGAAATGGCGCCGATAAGGGCGCTCAACCCGGCGATGACAAGGATTTCGTTTAATTCGAGGATCAAGCCGGTTAACGCGCCGGTCAATCCCGCCGTCCCTATTCCGCCCAAAAAACCTGCCCAGGTTTTGTTGGGGCTAATGACGGGGGCCAGCTTGGCGCCACCGATAAGACGACCAAAGGCGTACGCCCCGGTATCCGACGCCCAGACCACCGCCAACAACCAAAACAGGTTTGTCGCCCCGGCGGTGGCGTCGGCGCGCAGATGAAGCAAGGCCCAGCAGGGAACGGCGATATAAATTACGCCGAGGGCCAACCATAAGGGCCGCCCGCTACAAAGACGGTTCCATTCGAAGGCCAGGATCAACGCCATGATGACGATGAGAAATTCGAAAAACGGAGACCCAAAATAGACGAAACCCAGAACCACCGGCGCCGCAACGCAGGCCGTGGCGGTTCGGGCTGCCAAGGGGCTTAGTTGGGTGTCACCCTCCGGTAGCGCCATATCGGCGATCACGGCCCTGATATTCGATGACGGCATTTTCAAAGTCCTCACCGGAAAATTCGGGCCAAAGGGTGTCGATAAAAACCAATTCTGAATACGCCACCTGCCACAGCAAAAAGTTGCTGATCCTTTCTTCGCCACTGGTGCGGATCAAAAGATCTGGATCGGGGATGTCAGCCGTAAACAGACGCCCGGCGACCTCTGTTTCATCGATGTCCTCCACCTTCAGGCGGCCGCTCAGGACATCCTCGGCGATATTGCGGGCCGCCGAAGTGATTTCCGCCCGGCCGCCGTAGCTGAGCGCAATGGTCAGCGTCAGGCGTTTGTTGGCGGCGGTCGACTGTTCGGCGTTTTCGATCAGCAATACAATGTCCTCATCCAGGCGGTCCCGTTCGCCGATGATTTTGAGCCGGACGCCCTCTGCGTTGAGTTCATCGATTTCTTTTTTCAAATAAAAACGCAGCAGACCCATCAGGTCCTGGATCTCATTGGCCGGACGTTTCCAGTTCTCCGAAGAAAACCCGAACAGGGTCAGGTAGCCAACGCCCATGGAAATAGCTGATTTAACTGCATTTTTGACCGCGTCGGCGCCCCTTTGATGGCCCACGGCACGGGGCAACCCATTACTTTTCGCCCAGCGCCCATTGCCGTCCATGATGATGGCGACATGATTGGGTGGCGGTGGCGGAGAATTCTTTTTTTGAAGAGAGACGGTTTCCATGGGGCTAGACCTGCTTGATATCTTGTTCCTTATTCTCCAGCAATTCATCAATCCGGCTGATATGGTTGTCGGTCAACGTCTGAATTTCATCGGCATACTCATGGTGTTCGTCTTG
>DASCOC010000129.1:0-4363 GCA_036011805.1 Rhodospirillales bacterium | reverse complement strand
CAATCTGGCCAGCGTCTGCCATACAGAGGACAAGGCGGTGCTGTGGCATTTCATTTCCCGCTATCGACCGGAGGCAACGGCGGAAACGGCGCCTCTGCTGGACAGACTTCTTGATTTTGCCATCAACTACTACCGGGATTTCGTCAAGCCGTCGAAGCAATACCGAAAGGCCAGCGAAGAAGAAACCAAGGCGCTTGAAGACCTGCTGGAAATGCTTGAAGGCCTTTCCGATAACGCCAATGCCGAAAGTATCCAAACCGAGGTTTATGAAGTCGGCAAACGCCACCCCTTTCCAGAACTAAAGGCGTGGTTCAAAGCGCTTTACGAAATCCTTCTGGGCCAATCCCAAGGGCCGAGAATGGGATCGTTCATCGCCCTTTACGGGCTTGAGGAATCCCGCGCCCTGATTAGGCGCGCCATTTCAGGCGACGATCTTTCCGTCTGAAGTTTTCAGTCTGAGATAAAAGGACTAGTGGCTCGACCAGACGACGCGGGCGATCCATTCAACGTCTTCGACATCAAGACTACGGTCTTCATGGTCGGGATTGAGGGACTTCAGTTCGATCTTATGAACCGATTGGCGTTGCAACAACTTGACCATGACCTCACCGCTCTTGGTTTTGGCCACGACGCGGTCGCCGCGGCGAATATTGGCCTGCGGTGAAACAATCACCGTATCGCCATCCCGAAAAACCGGTTCCATGCTGTCGCCGGTGATCTCCAGGGCATACGCCTGCGGATCGCCGAGACCGGGAAACGGGATTTCATCCCAGGAACCGCCCGCGGGATACCCGGCATCATCGAAAAAACCCTGGGCACCTGCCTGAGCAAAGCCGATCAGGGGAATATTCCGGTAAATACCGGCGCCCTCGCTGTCGATTACGTAGGATACGAATTCCGCCAGGTTAGCGCCCGTTGCCGTCAACACCTTGGCGACACTTTCCGTGCTTGGCCAGCGGAGCTTGCCTTCACGGGTTATCCGCTTGGACTTGTTGAAGGTGGTCGGATCGAGGCCAGACTGACGCGCCAGCCCGGATGCGGAATACCCGTATTCCCTGGCTAAGCGATCAATGGCTTTCCACACATCGGCATGTTTAAGCATGGGAACATTGTCATAGATTGCAGCCCTCCAGTCATTAGGAACATTTTTCTTTTTTATATTGACATAGGACTAATAACGTATGTATAAACTATTTGTTCTATTTTTTTTCTTTTTTAGGTCTGCTTTCAACTTTAAAGGTCTCTGCATATGCCTCGCCCCCGCCGAATCCCCCGATCTTATTATGATACGCCGACGGTTCCCTTCCCCAATGCCGAGGAAGCCTGGTTCTGGTTTATCAGATGCCAAAAGGCCCGCGCCGATGGCGCCCGCTTCGAAGCCGTCCCTGGTGCCATCGCCCGGCCTTGTGATCCGGATGACCTTTACCGTGCGGTCGCCCGGGCCGTCCGGCAAATCCGCCCCAAGGTGGTGCCGTCGGCCAAGACCTACAACCGCCAATCAAAACATAAAGGCCGCCTCGAAATTCAACATCGAGACGGCCTTTTTTATGTCCCTGTCGCGGCTTCGCCGCTCCTCGCCTCTTGTTTTTTTATGCCTGATAATTCGCGGGATTATTCAGCCGCCAGCCGCTGCTTGCCGATGATGCCGATAATTTCAGCGGCCGCGGCCGGGATATTGGTGCCGGGGCCGTAGATGGCGGCGACGCCTTTCTCAAACAGAAAATCATAATCCTGAGGCGGGATAACGCCGCCGCAAACGACCAGCACTTCCTCGGCGTCGCCGTCCCGGAGCGCCTGGATCAATTGCGGCACCAGGGTCTTGTGGCCGGCGGCCTGCGACGACACGCCGATGAGGTGGACGTCGTTTTCGATGGCCTCGCGGGCGGCTTCCTCGGGCGACTGGAACATCGGGCCTAAATCGACCTCGAAGCCCAAATCGGCAAAGGCGGTGGCGATCACCCGGGCGCCGCGGTCATGGCCGTCCTGGCCCATCTTGACCACCAGCATCCGCGGGCGTCGGCCTTCGGACTCGGCGAAATCCTCGATCTCGTCACGGATTTTTTTAAAACCCTCATCGCCTTCATAGGCCGAACCGTACACCCCGGTGACCGAGCGGACCTGCGCCCGGTGGCGGGTGAAGACCTTTTCCAAAGCGTCCGAAATCTCGCCCACGGTGGCCCGTGCCCTGGTCGCGGTGATCGACAGCGCCAACAGGTTGCCCTCGCCCACCTCAGCCGCTTTGGTCAGGGCGTCCAACGCCGCCTGGCAAGCGGCCGCATCGCGGCTCTTGCGGATTTTTTCGAGACGCTTGATCTGGTTTTCGCGAACGGCATCGTTGTCGATATCCAGAAGATCGACGTCGGTGTCGTGTTCGGGTTGGTGCTTGTTGACGCCGATGATGACTTCCTCGCTCTGATCGATGCGGGCCTGCTTGCGCGCCGATGCTTCCTCGATCCGCTGTTTGGGCATGCCGGCGATCACCGCCTTGGTCATGCCGCCCAGGGCCTCGACCTCGTCAATCAGCTTTCGCGCCTCGGCGGCGACGGAATGGGTCAGGCTTTCCAGATAATAGCTTCCGCCCAGCGGGTCGATGACGTTGGTGATGCCGGTTTCCTCGGCGATCACCAGTTGGGTGTTGCGGGCGATGCGGGCAGACGCCGGCGTCGGCAGCGCCAGGGCTTCATCGAAGGCATTGGTGTGCAGGCTTTGCGTTCCGCCCAAGACGGCGGCCAGCCCCTCGATGGTGGTGCGGATGACGTTGTTGTAGGGGTCCTTGGCCGCCAGCGACGCGCCGGAGGTCTGGCAATGGGTGCGCAGCATCGAAGACCGGGGGTCCTTGGGCCCAAAGGGCGCCATCAATTCCGCCCACAGAACCCTGGCGGCGCGAAGCTTGGCGATCTCCATGAAAAAGTTCATGCCGATGTTGAAAAAGAAGCTCAAACGCGGGGCGAAGTCGTCCACATCCAGCCCCTTGTCCAGGGCGGCGCGCACGTAATCCATCCCGTCGGCCAGCGTGAATGCCAATTCCTGGACGATGGTCGAGCCGGCCTCCTGGATGTGATAGCCGGAAATCGAAATCGAATTGAACTTGGGCATGTGCTTGGCGGTGTGCTCAATAATGTCGGCGACAATTCGCATGGAAGGTTCCGGCGGGTAGATATAGGTGTTGCGAACCATAAATTCCTTGAGGATGTCGTTCTGGATGGTGCCGGAAAGTTTTTCGGGCGCGACGCCCTGTTCTTCGGCGGCGACAATGTAGCCCGCCAGCACCGGCAGCACGGCGCCGTTCATGGTCATGGAGACGCTCATTTCATCCAAGGGGATGCCGTCGAACAGGATTTTCATGTCCTCGACGGAATCGATGGCGACCCCGGCCTTGCCGACATCGCCGACGACGCGGGGGTGATCGGAATCAAAGCCCCGATGGGTGGCTAAGTCGAACGCCACCGACAGCCCCTTTTGGCCGGCGGCCAAATTGTCGCGGAAGAACTTGTTGGAATCCTCGGCGGTTGAGAAACCGGCGTATTGGCGGATGGTCCAGGGGCGGCCCGGATACATCGTCGCCCGGGGCCCGCGCAAATAAGGGGCGAAGCCAGGCAGGGAGTCCACCGCCTCGATGCCTTCCAAGTCGGTGGCGGTATAAAGCGCCTTGACCTCGATGCCTTCCGGCGTTTGCCAGACAAGGTCATCGACGGACCGTTTCTTAAGCTCGCTTGTCGCACGGTCGCGCCAGTCGGCGACGGTTTCTGGAGCTGAATTTTTTGATTTTTTAGCCATTTCGTCTCTCAAGGGCACCCTATCAGGCGCGGAAGTATACGCCATCCCCCACCGGAAACGTGAGTGAAACCTCTCAATCGATGGAAAATTCACCGAAATAGCCAAAAATTGGCACTTATCCACACAATATATAGTGTAAGGCTTGTCCAAATTATCCAAATCTTGTTATGGTCCCCAGATATTGTGATTTCTATTTTGACCACAACAAGGGGGCCTCGAACGCAAAACGCGGACAGAACCTGGAACGGGCCGCGGTTGAGCGACGAGAAAAAGACATGTCAGAAGAATGGACACCAACACGTATCAGTATCCTTATTGCACTCTGGAACGAAGGTCTGACCACCAGCGTCATCGGCGAACGGCTGGGAGTCACCAAGAACGCCGTCGTCGGCAAAGTCCACCGTTTAGGCCTGCCGAAACGGGGATCACCCATCCGCCAAAAACCCCGTCCCGCCCAAGTCATCAGCCTTGAGGCGCTTCGTCCCGGCATGTGCAGTTGGCCGGAAGGCGAGCCCGGCAAAGAGGACTTCCGTTTCTGCGGAGACCCCGTCAAACCGGAAAACCCTTATTGCCCACATCATTGCGA
>DASCOC010000128.1:0-7048 GCA_036011805.1 Rhodospirillales bacterium | reverse complement strand
TAAACCGCCAGAAACACCAACGCGTTCACGCCGATCGGGGCCCCGGTCAGGATATCCTGGAGGAGTCCGATCAGGAATACCGCATACGCCGGCAGCAGCCGGGGCCGGAAAACCGCCCAATGATAGATCGCCATCAACGGCAGCAACGGAACCACCCTTGAAAACCCCGGAATATGCAACGGCACGACGTTGATGATCACCAGGGCCAGGGTCAACATCGACGGCGTTAGCTGACGCGCCAACACATCCATGCGATGCCAAAGGCCGGGTTGTTTCATGGCTTCTTGGTATTCCCTGTCCGCCCCCCCCGAACGGATTTCTTGTTACCGCTTGCCGGTATCCGGGACGATGGCGCCGACAAAATTCCAGCCAGCCCAAAATCCAGGAGCCGGATATATTCCAGCCGGTTTCGTTGGACAAACGGCAACACCCCGATGCCGACGTCATTGACCGAGGTCACGATGCCAACCGGAAGTTCGGGCGGCAACGCGCCGCCATGGCCGGAGGTAACGACGCGGTCCCCCGCCGACACGGTTTCACCGGACGGAAGGTGAATAAGTTTCGGGTTGTCCGAATTGTTGCCGGCAAGGATGGCCCGGGTCCGGTTGGGGCCGACCAAAACCGGAATTCGCGAGTTGAGGTCGGTAATCAGGAGAATTCTGGCTGACCTGGAACCGACGCCGGCAACCCGGCCGACCAACCCCTCGCCGGTCATCGCGGCCTGGCCTTTCGCGACTCCGTCCCGCGCCCCGGCATTGAGGATCAGGCTATGGACGAAGGCGCCGCCGGTATCGGCGATGACCCGCGCCGTGATGTAGCCGGGCTCTGGGCCGGGCACGAAGTTGAGCAGGTCCCTGAGATTTTTGTTTTCCGCCTCCAGGCGCCTCGCCGCCGCCTGCCATTGCAATAACTGGGCTTCGTTTAGGCGCAGCCGCACGTTCTCCTTGCGAAGGGCGGCAAGCTCGCGAACTTGATCGACCGCCTTGGCAATGGAATCGGCGGGACGTGATACGGCTTCCAGAATGGGGGCGACAGCATCGGTCACCTGGGCGCGGATATTGTCCATAAGAATCACGTCGACCTTGCCCAGAATCATCAGCCCGACCGCAGCCGCCACCAGCCCGATAAAGGCAAAGCGCTGGGCCAGCCCCCTGATCGGTTGGGTCAGACGGGAAACGGAACGCGGACCTCGTGCCAAGTGATGGCCCTCCTAACGACCTATTAGTAACAGCGGGCGGCGGGTTGCACCGCCTTAAAAACAAACCCTATTTCGCCATCTTCCCTATACGAAATTATGGTTGATAATACATTAATACCGCCACAAATGATCCTGGCATTAGTACATACTTGAGAGCACGTCCTTCAGACGCTTCATTTCCTCAAGCGCCCGGCCGGTCCCCAGCACCACGCAACTCATCGGATCGTCGGCCAGGGACACCGGCAACCCGGTGGCATGGCGAAGCACAAATTCCATATTGCCCAACAGCGCCCCGCCGCCGGTCAACACGATACCCTTATCGACGATATCGGCGGCCAATTCCGGCGCCGTATGCTCAAGCGCCACCTTCACGGTTTCAATGATGGCGCCGACCGGGTCGGCCAGACTCTCCGCCACTTGGCGTTCGGAAACCACCAGTTCCTTGGGCACCCCGTTCATCAGATCGCGGCCTTTGACTTCCATGGTCGCGCCATCGCCCTCGTCGGGCGGGCAGGCAGACCCGATCTCTTCCTTGACCCGCGCGGCACTGCTTTCGCCGACCAGAAGGTTATGGTTGCGGCGGATGTAGCCGATGATCGCCTCGTCCATCTTGTCGCCGCCGACACGCACGGACCTGGCATAGACGATCCCGCCAAGGCTGAGCACCGCGACCTCGGTGGTGCCGCCGCCGATATCAACGACCATGGAACCCGTCGGTTCGGTCACCGGCAACCCGGCGCCAATCGCCGCCGCCATCGGTTCTTCGATCAGAAACACCCGGCGAGCGCCGGCGCTTTCGGCGGATTCCTGAATGGCGCGGCGTTCAACCGCGGTCGACCCCGACGGCACGCAGATGATGACCAAGGGGCTGGTGAAACTGCGCCGGTTATGAACCTTGCGGATGAAGTATTTGATCATTTCCTCGGCGACTTCGAAATCGGCGATGACGCCGTCGCGAAGCGGACGGATGGCGCGGATGTTGCCGGGGGTCCGGCCAAGCATCTGCTTGGCTTCCTCGCCAACGGCAAGGACCTGTTTCTTGCCCTTGACCTCAACGATGGCGACCACCGAAGGCTCGTTCAACACGATGCCCCGTCCCTTGACGTAAACCAGCGTGTTGGCGGTGCCGAGATCAATGGCCATATCAGCCGAAAGAAAACCGAACATACTTGAAAGCATTAAAACCCAAACCTTTTTTGATTAACTATTTCGTTTTCGACGTGTCGCGGCGGTGCCGGGGTATTATGCCCCGGCACCTAACCTATCCTTTATAAAAAACCTAACGCCGCCACGCTAGGCAGAAAGCGCATCGGGCGCGGTTTTTTGTCGTTTCACCATCAACTTGTTCAAGGCGTTCACATAGGCTTTGACCGACGCCACCATGGTATCGGTATCGGCGCCGCGGCCATTAACGGTACGGCCTTCTTCTTCCAGGCGTACCGTGACTTCGGCCTGGGCGTCAGTGCCCCCGGTCACGGCGTGAACCTGGTAAAGCTGTAGCCGCGCCTGATGGCTGACCAGTTCCTTGATGCAATTAAACGCCGCATCAACCGGCCCATCACCGGTGCCCTTGCACGACAAGGTCTCGCCATCGACTTCCAGTTCCAGTTCTGCCGTCGGCGGCTGATGCTTGGTGCCGCACAATACCTCAAGGGAAATCATCCTGATTTGGTCGTTGGTACGGACCACCTCATCATCGACCATAGCGATGATATCCTCGTCGAAGATATCCTTCTTTAAATCGGCCAGATCCTTGAACCGCTTAAACGCAATCTGAACCGCGTTATCACCCAGGTCATAGCCCAACTCTCTTAGCTTTTCGGTAAAGGCATGACGGCCCGAATGCTTGCCCAGGACCAGCTTTGACTGGCTGAGCCCAACCGATTCCGGGGTCATGATTTCATAAGTGCCGGCATGCTTGAGCACACCGTCCTGATGGATGCCGGCCTCGTGGGCAAAGGCATTGGCGCCGACAATGGCCTTATTGGGCTGGACCGCGAAGCCGGTGACGCCCGACACCAATCTTGATGCCTTCATGATGTTTTCGGTCTTGACGCCCGACGTGAACGGCATGGCATCGGAACGGGTCCTGAGCGCCATGACGATTTCTTCCATGGCGGCGTTGCCGGCACGTTCGCCCAGCCCATTGACGGTGCATTCCACCTGCCGGGCGCCGGCTTTGACGGCGGCGAGCGAGTTGGCTACGCCTAAGCCCAGGTCGTTATGGCAATGGACCGACACCACCGCCTTATCGATGTTAGGCACGCGGTCGATCAGCATTTCGATCAAGCCGGTGAATTCCTCGGGCACGGTATAGCCAACCGTATCGGGAATATTGACGGTACCGGCGCCGGCGTCGATGGCCGCTTCGACGCAGCGGCAGAGAAAATCGTGCTCGGTTCGGGTGGCATCCTCGGCCGACCATTCGACATCATCGGTAAAGCTGCGGGCATGGGTAACGCTTTCGATCACCTTGGCCAGCACTTCGTCCGGTTCCATCTGCAATTTAAATTCCATATGCAGCGGGCTGGTGGCGATAAACGTGTGGATACGCGGACGCTTCGCCGGTTTCACGGCCTCGGCGCAGCGATCGATGTCGATCTTGGTGGCGCGGGCGAGGCCGCAAACGGTCGAATTTTTGACCATCTTGGCGATTTCGTTGACGGCTTCGAAGTCGCCATCCGATGCAATCGGGAAACCGGCCTCGATGACATCCACGCCCATGCCTTCGAGAACCTCGGCAATGCGGAGTTTCTCGTCCAGATTCATGGACGCGCCGGGCGATTGCTCGCCGTCACGCAAGGTGGTGTCGAATATGACGATTCTATTTTTATCAGAGCGGGCGCTCATTGGATTAATCCTTCCTTCAATTAGGTGGTACGCAAATTAAGTGTTGTACGTATCCCTTGAACGCCAATGGGTTGGCATCATTGCCACGGAGGGCGTTCAAGGGCACCTAAGTCGAAGGTCCCCAGCCAGGATAAGCAGAAGTTCAATCGAAAACGCGGGCGCACGGCCGCAAACCAAGGGGCCTGCCCCTTGGCCGGTGGCTTCGGCGATCGACGCCAGAAATGCGCTTTGTTTAGCCATTCACTTCGCTTTCATTCGCTAATGGGTTCTCTTAACACGTTTATTTGGAAAGGTTAAAGAACAAAATGACAATTTCCGGCTTAACCGCCTGAAAAACAAATGAGTTGCGGGACGCCCGCCTTCGCCTCAAGGGGCCCTTTTCAGCCATTGCCTCGGAAATGAATTGGTCCGACGCCTTAAAAACGTGTAGCGGGGATTAAATGTCTGCTAATGACGTTGGCGCAATGATTAAGGCAGGTACCGCCTTCGGGAGAAAAACGTGGAAGTCCTGACAGACCTGTTATTGACTGGAACCGAGTTGGAGCCCTGGTCCTTTGCCCTGCTCTGCGGGGCGTCCTTTCTCGGCGCCTTCATCACCGTGGCGCTGGGCCTCGGCGGCGGCATCCTGGTGCTGGCGGTAATGGCGTTGGTCCTGACCCCGACGGTGCTGATCCCGGTTCACGGCGTCGTCCAATTGGGTTCCAACGTCGGACGCTTCGCCTTGCTGGCCCGGCATTCGTTTTTCGAAATTCTTCCGGCCTTCCTGATCGGAACCCTGCTTGGCGCAGTCATCGGCGGCCATTTGGTCATCGCCCTTCCCCTATCCCTGCTGCAATTGATATTAGGATTGTTCATTTTGTATTCCACCTGGGCGCCGCGGTTTAAGGCCTCCAACCCGCACAAAAAAACCTTCTTCGGCTTGGGCGTGATCAGCACCATCGCCACCATGTTCGTCGGCGCCTCAGGGCCGCTGGTCATGCCATTCGCCGCCGCCGCCAGCCCGGTTCGCCAACAGGTGGTGGCGACGCACGCGATGTTGATGTCGTTTCAGCACTTACTCAAGGTGGTCACCTTCGGCTTTCTGGGCTTCGCCTTCGGCCCCTATATCCCGCTTTTGGTCGGCCTGCTCGGCTTCGGCTTCGCCGGCACCTACCTCGGCAAACACGCGCTGAATAAGCTTCCCGAGAAGGCCTTCCGGATTAGCCTAAAAACCATCCTGACCGTGATATCGCTGCACCTTCTCTACGCCGCGGCGAGCGCGTCGCTCGCATAGAGCACAAACAAAACGATGGGCTAGAGCGATCATAAAAAAAGCGGCCGGCGCCGCGTCAATCAAACGGGGGCAACCGTTCGTTCCGGCGGGAAATTCACTTTTACGGTGGTTCCCTTGCCGACGACGCTTTCGATTTCCAGGGTGCCGCCGTGCGCCTCGGCAAGCGACTTGGTCAGGTAAAGGCCAAGCCCGGTTCCCTCATGGGTGAGGGCCACCGTGTTTCGGACCTGTTCAAACGGCAGCATGATCCGGCGCAGATCCTTGGCCGGAATGCCGACACCGGTGTCAATGATTTGCCACTCCATCGCGTTGGAAGCATCGACGCTGGCCGACACCCTGATTTGACCCTTCGGCGGCGTGAACTTGATGGCATTGGTCAACAGGTTGAGCAGAATCTGTTTCAAGCGCAGACTGTCGCCCCTCAGTTGCGGTGAATTTTCCGAAATTTCCATGTCCATGGTGATTTCTCCCCGAACCGCACGATTGGCAACGATTTTCGCGCTGGCCTGAAAGATGTCGTGGACATTGACGTCTTTATCCTCGAATTCCATTTCGCCGGCCTCTATCTTGGAGATGTCGAGGATGTCATTGACCAGATTGAGAAGGTGCATGCCGGAATCCTGGACCGCCCCGACATACTCCCGGTAATGGTCATCCCCCAGGGGTCCGAAAGTCTCCTCTTCCATGGCCGATGAAAAGCCGATCACCGAATTCAGCGGAGTCCTTAATTCGTGACTCATGTTCGCCAGAAACTCCGATTTGGACTTGTTGGCCTGTTCCGCGACTTCCTTGGCCACTTTCAGTGCGTCCTGGGTCGCCTGAATTTCGGTCAAGTTGCTGCCAAGCGTTGATGTGATGAGTTGCGTTTTGCGGAAGAAAACGAAGGCAATCCCGGCGAACACCGCGAATACGGCAACCACGAACGGGATCAGCCACTTCAGCATGTCCTGGCCCGGGGTCTTCGGATGCCATGTTAAAAACCCGAGCGTGCCGCCCGCCGCCGAGGTCAACGGCATCGCCGCCGGAAGCATCGTCTCTGCCGTCGCCGCCATGCGCAGGCCTTCAAGCTGGTAATTCAAGGCCATTTTCGCCAAAGCGGCCGGGTCAAGCGCCCTGGTGAAAATTAAAACCATGTCGGTAACGATGGGTTTTTCCGTATGCGCCAACAGACTGACGGAAGCGATGTGAACCGTTTCCCCGCTCTTCACAAATCCCGTTACCGGGAAGGGGACGGTTGTTAGGGATGCGGCCCGTGCCCTATCCAGCAGTTTTTTTAACCCGACAGGAAACATATCCAGCGGATCCAATACATGCCGCTTGCCTTCAATCATGCCGTACAGAGGCCGATTGGCGCCGTCCAACACAAAGCTCGAGGTGATGCCGAAGGTTTCGTGCATGTAAATGCCGACATTATTGTCGGCCCAGTCAAGATCAAGCGTCGTGACCAGGTTATCCACCGCCTGTTCCCAATAGGCATAATCGAGGGTTTGGTCGGCGAGCCGCCGGGTGATGGCGGCGACAACGGATTTGGTCAGGTGAATGGACTCTTCCGCGGCAATCCGGTCCTGGCTACGAGACGTGAACAGCGTTATTCCCGCAATCAAGGCAATGCTGACGACAATGACCGCGGCAAACGAATACAGGATGTGGCGGAGCGTAGATTGTCCGCTTTCGGAAGCATTATTGATCAATAAACGCCTCCCCTGTTAAGGCAATAATTAATTTCT
>DASCOC010000127.1:0-5163 GCA_036011805.1 Rhodospirillales bacterium | reverse complement strand
GTCATCCCCTTGATAAATTTCATGGCGCCATCGCCGAATTCATCGGCGTGGGCCGGGCCCGATAGCGAGCCAAAAGCCATTAAGGCAACAATCATTAGGGAAGCCAGCACGGGGCTGAAAAATTTACGATATCGCGCCATCAAAAAACCCTCCGGAAACCTATCCATATCCTATCAGAATAGGAAAATCATGTCGGCAGGAAAATTTAAAATTTTTAGGAGTGAGGCCGGGCTTTTTCCGGGATCGGATTTAGGCGTTATCGTTCTTTTCCCACAGACAATGGGTAACTGAAATCCGCTTTTGCATTTTCCTCATATAGTCGGAAAGCGAAGGTCCGCGAAGCGTTAACCCGGTGCTGGTGACGGCGCTGGCCCCGCGACTGTAAATATTCTGCAATTTATCAAGCCGCCGGTTCCAATTCTTGATATAGGCGTCCCAGTTGCCCTGGTATTTCCGTGAAACATAACCGCTGACGCTTTCGTGGGTCCTGAATTTCCACCATTTCACATTCGGGATCGGGTCGCATTGCTTGATCTCGGGATCGTCGGCAGCCTGCCCGTCGGTACCGCCGGCGGCGGTGGAAAAATTAGCGACATCCATACTGTCGGCCAGGCAGCGGGTGACGGAAATTCTCCGGTCCACAAGCTTGAGGAATTTGGGGATCGCATCCCCCTTGAGCCAGATTTTCTTTTTCTTCCAGGTAACCACGGCGGCCGATCCCCGTTTCTGGATTCCGCGCAGTTGGCTTTCGTAGCGTTCCAACTTTTCGATATAGGTCTGCCAATCGCCGCCATAATTCTCATCCACGTCTTGGCGGGCATAATCATGGGTCAACGTCTTCCACAGGGAAATTTTGGGAAACGCCTGGCAATTCGCCGACGCCGGGCTGCCAAAGCCCAATAACAGGGTCAAGGCAGCCAGCCCGAAGGCGACTTTTCGGATTAATTGCGTTTTGCTTATCATGGTGACCAAAGGCTCTCCGGTTTCTTAAACAAGGCGGATAAAACACCATCCGTATGACAACCATACGAACGAGGGATGAATACAATGTTAACCTGTATTAAACGTACCGGCGGCGGTTCATAAAGTATTAAGCAATTAAAATGCCAATTTCCGGAACGGCAAAAAGTCCTGTAAATCAGCCGTTTTTTCCATTTCAAAAATGCCGCGTGACGGCAAAAAGTCCCCGGCAAAGGGAAAAGACCCGCCCCGGATAGGCAAATGATTCCGCCCCTTCCCTGTCCTCCTCGGCTATGATGTCCACCAATTCAACCATCCGGACCCCCCACACCATGACTCTCGACCCTTATTTCGAACCCAGCGACGGCGGCGACATCGCCTTTAGCGTTGAGGCACCGAAGATCAAGTTCGGGCCGGGCTCGCTGGCCGAAATCGGCGACGACGCCAAGGCCTTGGGGATGACCCGCGTCGCGCTCTATACCGATCCCACGGTCGCCAAACTGAAACCGGTGGCAGTTGCCGAAGGCTCGTTGAAGGCCGCCGGCATCGACGTCGCCGTTTTTGATGAGACGGAGATCGAGCCCACCGACCGGTCGTTCAAGGCCGGTACCGCGTTCGCCGAAGAGGGAAAATTCGATGGTTTCGTTTCCGTCGGTGGCGGTTCGGTCATGGACACCTGTAAGGCGTCGAATCTCTATTCCACCTATCCGGACGACTTCCTGGCCTACGTCAACGCCCCCATCGGCGAGGCCAAACCGGTGCCGGGGCCGTTGAAGCCCCATATCGCGTGCCCGACCACCTTCGGCACCGCGTCCGAATGCACCGGCATCGCCGTTTTCGACTTGCTGGAGATGGAGGCCAAAACCGGCATCGCCCACGCCCGGCTTCGGCCCAATTTAGGCATCCTGGACCCCACCGCACTGGCCACCCTGCCGCGCTCCATCGTCGCCGCCAACGGCTTCGACGTTTTCAGCCACGCCGTTGAAAGCCTGACGGCAAGACCCTTCAGCCAGCGCCCGGCGCCGGAAAACTCCACCAAGCGGCCCTTGGGCCAGGGCGCCAATCCCTATAGCGACATGGCCTGCACCGAGGCGATCTGGTTGATCGGCGCTAATTTGATCGGCGCCGTGAATGACGACGACAACTCCGACGCCCATGAGCCGTTGATGTTCGCCGGCATGCTGGCCGGTATCGGTTTCGGCAACGCCGGTTGTCACCTGCCGCACGGCATGTCCTACGCCGTCGCCGGATTGGTGCGGGGCTATAACGCGCCGGGATGGCCGTCCAACCACCCGATGGTGCCACACGGGATTTCGGTCATCGTCAACGCGCCGGCGGTGTTCCGGTTTACCGGCCCGGCGTGTCCCGAACGCCACCTGAAGGCCGCCGAAGCCCTAGGTGCGGACATCGGGGGCGCCGATGTTTCCGGCGCCGCCCTGGAAGACGCCGGCGACATCCTCGCCGACCGGGTCATCGAGATGATGCGCCAGACCGGCATGCCCAATGGCTTAGGCGGCGTCGGCTATGAGGAGAGCGACCTCGAGGCCCTGACCGACAAGGCCTTCATCCAAAAAAGGCTGCTGGTTAATTCGGCGCGGGAACCCGACCGGGATCAGCTCAAAGGTCTTTTTCGGGATTCGCTCAGCTACTGGTAGGGTTTATATTTAAGCAAATGCGTCGTCGCGGATGTGTTCATCCGCTCGGGATTTGCTCTAGCCGCGCGCCAGCAAATGCAGGTTTTTCAGTAGCGCGTCGGGGATTTCGACACCATCGGTTTCCGCTTTATTGCGGTTCTTGAGCCGCCGGGCGCCGGGCAGCCGTACATCCGGCTGATCGGTGATCGCCGTCATCAGCACCTCTATACGGTCGAGCACCGCCTCGCCGCCTAAGGCCTCTGGCTTGAAGATGAAAAAGAATTGCCCGGTTCTGGATGGATCGCCACCGGCATCGAAAAACGACGACGCCTCGAACCCGAATTGAGACCCGGTCATCGCGGCGGTCATGATTTCCACCATCAACGCCAGCGCCGCCCCCTTTGGCCCACCCATCGGCAGCAAGGAACCGCCCCGCATGGCTGCGCCTGCATCCGTGGTCGGGTTGCCATCGGCATCGGTGGCCCAATCGCCGGGAATCGGCTCGTCCCGGTCGGCGGCGAGCTTGATCTTGCCACGCGCCACCTTGCTCAGCGACAGATCAATGACCAACGCCGGTTGGTCCTTTCGGGGGCACGCAAAAGCGATGGGATTGGTGCCATACAACGGCCGGTTACCGCCCCAGGGGCTGATGGCGGCAGGCGTATTGACGAAGGCCATAGAGGCCAGGCCGTGTCCGGCCAAATCTTCGATGGGGTGGCCAAGGACGCCGGCATGAGACGAATTACCAATGGCGACGGCGACAATGCCGGCGTCGGCAATCATGTCCCGGGCCCTGTCCAAACCGGCGGCGATAGCCGGATAGGCGAAGCCGCATTTGGCATCGACGCGAAGCGCCGCGGTGCCGGTCCGGGTAAGTTCAGGGACGGCGAAGCCATCGACCTTGCCGCTCAACGCTTGACCGGCATAAACCGGAAGCCGGGAAACGCCGTGCGACGCAATGCCGTCTGCGTCGGCCCTGATCAGGGCGTCGGCCACAAGGGCGGCGTTTTCAGGTGAGGTTTTCGATGCCGTCAGCACCGCTACCGCAAGATCGCGCAAGTCCCCGAGACTGAGAAACGGCATAGTAATCTAAGCGCTGCGGTAAAGCTTCGTCAGCACGAATTCCCGGTGGCCCAGCGACTCGGCAGCGGTCAGGCGTCCGTTGCAGGTGCGCATGGTCATATCGATCAGCGCGTCGCCGGCCTTGTTGAGGGTCATCTCACGCCGCAAAATCCCGGAAACGTCCAGATCAACATGTTCGCCCATGGTGCGCACGGTGCGGGGGTTTGCGGTCAGCTTGATCACCGGCTCAATAGGATTGCCGATGATATTGCCTTGACCGGTCGGGAACAGATGCACGACGAACCCGGCCGCCGCCTGCAAGGTAACGCATTCGGCAGCGGCGGATGAGGTGTCCATGAAATAAAGGCCGGGGCCTTTGCGCGGTGCCTCGGCTGGGCCGAGGACGTCGATATAGCTGGTCTTCTTGCCAATCTTTTCAAGATTGCCGAAGGCCTTTTCCTCAATGGTGGTCAGTCCGCCCTCGATATTGCCCTTGGTCGGCTGGGAATCGGACAGGTCGTCGGTCTTGAAAGGCTCGATGACCTCATCCATGTAGGCCTGCCAGGTTTTCATGAACTTCTTGCCGGCCGCCTTGGTCTTGCCGCGCTTTTCGCAATTCAGCTCGGCGCCGGTGATTTCCGACGTTTCGCCGAAGCACGTTGTCGCGCCCCAGGCATCCACCTTGTCGATGAAATTACCCACCGTCGGGTTAGACGCCAATCCCGACGTGGTATCGGATTCACCGCATTTGACCGAAACCCACAGGTCTTTGACCGCACATTTTTCACGCTGAAGTTCGGATGCCCGCTGCACGTATTCCTTCGCCTTGCGGCTGGCGTCGGCGATGGTTTGATGGTCGCCGTTCTGTTCGATGGCGAAGCCTGTCACCGGCTTGCCGGTTTTGGCAATTCCCTTGACCACGCGCCTCGTCCATTGCGGTTCGATGCCGATGACGATGACGGCGGCGACGTTGGGGTTGGCGCCGGTACCGATGAGGGTGCGGAAATGAAGCTCCAGGTCTTCACCGAACTGTAGGCGGCCATAGGGATGAGGGATCGCCATGGTGCCCTTGATGTTATTGGCGACTGCCTCGCAGGCGGAATTGGAGAGGTCATCAAGGGGCAGGATGATGACGTGATTTCGCACCCCGACACGGCCGTTCTTACGCCGCCAACCCATGAACGTAGGTCTTTTGCCGCCCCGGCGAGCGGGGCGGCGTGTTTTTGCTTTCGTAGCCATTATTGACCTTACTTTTTACGCCTGTTTGTCTTGGTCCGCCGGTTGGCCTTTCCGCCGGGACGCTTCGCTGGTTTGGTTTTGCGCCGGGGGGCTGCACTCCGCTTGGTAGCAGCCTTTTTCTTAGCCGGTTTCTTCTTGGCGGCGGTCTTTTTCTTCGCCGGGGCTTTCTTTTTGACGGCGGTCTTTTTCTTAGCCGGGGCTTTCTTCTTAGCAGCAGCCTTTTTCTTAGCCGGCGCCTTCTTCTTGGCGGCAGCCTTTTTCTTCGCCG
>DASCOC010000126.1:0-6194 GCA_036011805.1 Rhodospirillales bacterium | reverse complement strand
GCGGGGAATTAAGGACGGCAGGTCAATCCGATCCGATCGGAATCCCTTCGAAATCTTTCAAGAGTGTCTGTGACTTTAGCCCTAATTTTTCACGGCATGGCGAAAAGAGTTTTTTGCGCTCTTACCGTCGCCTCGGTTTTAAGCTTTCCGGGTTGCAGGCAATTCTTGGCCATAAGGTAGGTTATATACATCTGTAAATGATCAGAGTAAGGATTCATTGTTTCCGCGATCTGGAACATGGCTTCTCCGTCCCCGCGGTTTGCCTTCCGCCGTAAGACCCAAGTTTTAGCAACATAATCAGGATCATCAATCCAGGCTCCGTCGGCCTCCATGGTATCCGGTCCCGGCAGGATGTGGTCCCGGGAAACCCTGAGCTTGTACCGGGGGTCGGCCCCGCTGGCGTAATCGGCCATGGCCTCGGCAATCTCAAAGCGCCGATCACACTCGTCGGCAAATTGGACGTAGGCGGCAATCTGCCGGTTGGCTGTAGGGTGGTCGGACCCTAGATGAAAAAGCCCGGCTTTCGGTTCATGAACCCACAGGTATTGTTTAAAAAGCATACTCAAGGGTGCCCTATATCGCTCACCCTCAGTACCCTCGAACAGGAGATCGATCCGAACCAAACATTCCGACCTCTTGAAACGGGGCAGGAACTCCAGAAGGTAATGTTTGTCCATCGCTGTCTTGTCGACAACGCCCCTGTAAGCGGGGTGGAAAAACGACGGGGGCTTGCCTTGCGCCCCGGCATTGCCGGAGACCACGCAGACAACGATGGCGCAGGCAATAAAAAGTATTTTCCGCATGGCAATCATATCCCGCTTATAGCACAACCGGAGGTGGGGCACGACGAAGGTGGAGTCTATGGGAAGCGGAATATGAACCAGCCATATCAGTTTGCGCCTACTTTTATCGGAGTTGCTTTTTGCCCTTCGGCAGAAAGACATCCAAATCATGGCCGGCGGAGTTTGCATTAGTCGCTTGCTGCGGCGGAATCCAAAGTTCGACCTCCCAACCATGCTTGTTATCCCAGGGTGGCTCGAATTCTTTTTCACTGGGGTTTCCAACGCCCGCAGAGCTTTTTATTTCCTCTCCCTTGTTGCCGGTTTTTTCTATGACCTGCGTCCGTTTACCGTCTTTATCAAGGGGATGCCATTTAATGCCATATACGATGTTATCTAGGCCCAAAGTGTTGCTTGAATCTTTCACCTTGACGGGGCCATCAGTCTTGAAAACTTTGTTTGGCCGGAAATCACGTGGTTCCGGGCGTTCGTTCCATTCGATCTTCGGTTTCGGTTTTCGGGTTGCTTGGTTTGAACATCGTTGGGCGTGGGCTTTCCCCCTTCTGCCCCTCGCCGCCGGGACCGACCAGTTGATCAAACCGGCCGCGCTCTTCCGGGCTGAGCTCGGCGCGCACACCTTCGGTGAGGTTTTTGATCTGGGCCGGGGTTATTCTAACGCCGCCGCGTTGCCGCCATCATTGCGTGTAAGGTAGACTGATTTTGTAGCTCCGTTTTCCTTTTAAGGACGCGTCAGATGAAATCCCGATTTCCGTTCCCCGCGATTATCTTGTTCATGGCTCTTTGTGCCGGGCAATTCTTCTCTCCCTCCCGTGCCTGGAGCGCAGCGGAAAAAGGCGTTCCCGACGCTCAAACCTTGATCGACGGTTGCTGGGAGGGCTCTCTTGCAAAACGGTCTAATCCGAACACTGAAGTCATTCGTTCCGGTATCCTCGATACCGTTTTGTGTCTTGAGGCGGTCATCGTTGATCAATTTTCACTATATAGTCCTAATCTCTGGCTCCCTCATGAGAAAGAACAGGGATTAACCACCACCGAAAAGGTAAAGGCGAAGCTCAAGAATCTACGATTCGCCGCAGGCGGCCTTTATTGGTGGATTTACATGGATAATCCGGGCTGCCTTCCCACTTGCGGAACCATCTATGCCACCTTTCATTTGTCGGAGAATGCAGAAATCCTTGAGATAATGATCCGGGTCATGTTCCAAAAACGCAAGGAGTTCAATTTCTGACTAGAGGTTATTTCGATGTTTAAACCTATTCTCGGGTTCTATTTCGTTTCTGAATCCGAAAAGAATTTGCCCGTGGCAGCCAGCCGGGATTGCTTTTAAATTTCGGCAATTTGCGCATGAAAACCACCCGGCGGTCGACCATGGCGTCGTTGATCGCCTGGATTTTTCCTTCCTTAATGGCTTGGCCGATGGCGGCGCGGGTCTTGGGGCCGACGTTTCCGTCATAAACAAGATTGCCGTTCTTGTCGGGCACCCTGAGGTCGGTTCCAAGGCGTTCGTCCAGCGATTGCTGCAACCATTGACCTGCCTGCTTGGGGCCGTGTTGAACCCCGGCATCGAACAGTTGTTCGGGTAGCTCCTGGGCCTGTTTGTTTATTCCTGGGATATCTTGGACCTTCTGGATTTTCGGCTTGTCGAAAAACTCGCTCCGATAAATTCCACTGACCTGTTTATCATTCAATTTTTTAGATTTTTCGGGCAATTTCCATTCGGGATGCAGTTTGTTCAACTTATCGAGAAACCTCTGTGAAATGCCCTTTTGGGTCGGGCCGCCGGGATCCACTTTTCTGTCCGCGAATTTACCCTCAAAAGGTTTTAGTCGCTCCCGGTACCGGTTGAAAACTGGGTTATTCCCGTCGTCTTTCGGCCACGGCGGCGGTCCGCCTTGCGCGCCGCCGTATTTTGCTTCCGGCTCGCGGGCCCCGGAACCGGAATCGCCGCCGCTGCCGCTTTTTCTATCGTCACCGGCGTTGTTCTTGCCTAAGGGCGTGTCCTTGCGGATGGCGGCCTCTGCGGGCGTCTCCCTACGCCAGCGGCCGTTGTCCCAGACGTGGCCGGGCTTGTCGAAAGCGGGTTGCCCGTGACGGGCGGGGTCGAGGGGATCGCCGTTTTTGTCTAAATAGTCCTCGGGCCGGAGTTCCATGGTCCGCGCCGCCGGGGGTTTTTCTCCCCTGCCCCCGTTGCCGACCAATTGATCGAAGCGGCCGCGCTCTTCCGGGCTCAGCTCGGCGCGCACACCTGCGGTCAGGTTGTTGACCTGCGCCGCCGTGCCGCCCTTGGCCAATTCGTCGCGGACGATGCGGAATTCGTTGGCCGCCGCCTCGGGCGTGGCGCGGAAGGCGTCGGCGATGTCCCTGGCGGCGGGGCCGGGGTGGGTGGTCGTTTTGAGGCCGCCGGCGAGGCGTTGCAGCGCCGAGAAGTCATCGCCGGATAAGTCGGGGGCAGGTTTGGGGACGCCTTTGGCGACGCGTTTTACGGTCTGCGCCAGGGTCTGGCGCTGGCGCTGTTCCAGAACCCCGCCCGGCGCCGCCAGGGACGGGGCCACGGCGGCCGTTCCCGGTTTCGGCGGCTGCGGCTTCGGCGTGACCGGTGAGGGTTCGGCGAGGACGCCGCCGGCGAGCTTGCGGGTGGCGGCATGGGTCGGGCCGTCCGGGTTGACAAGGCCGTCCAGCTTCAGCGGCGATTTGCCGAGATCGACGCGGGCGTCGTCGTTAAGGCGCTTTTGCGCGGTCTTGATGGCGGCGGCGGTGTGGTCGCCGAAAATCTTGCCCGCTGGCCGCGCCAATATGTCGGCGCGTTTAAGCACGCTTTCGACCCGCAACACGTCGTCGGGGATGTTGGCGGCGCCGGGGCCGACCGGGGCCGACAGCTTGAGGGCGCCCGACGACAGATCGCCGAGCATTGCATCGCCCAGCGACGGCGGTGGCGTCGTTTTGGCGGGAAGAGAAGGAAGAGGCGCGCCACCGGCTGGGCCGCCGCCGGTTGTATTGCCGCCGCCGGGGACCGGCGCGCTTTTTGTTGCACCCATGGGAAACTCCTTTTGGTTAGGAAATCAGAAAAAATTCATTATTTTTCCAAATATAGCTATATATTCCCCAATAATCAAGAACAAAATAGGAACAATTGCACTTATTTGATTCTCCGGCCCGGTGCGGGCCGAATTGCCGGTCCCTAGGTCCGCAGGAAACGCCGGTTGTTGGTTTGCAGCACCAGCGCCGTCAGGCGGTCGGAGCGCCAGGCGCCGGTGTCGATGCCGATGCGGTTGGCTTTGATTACCGGTTCGTCCCCGATGGTGTGGCCGTGGACGACGACGGCGCCGAAATCGGCATTTGATTGGGTGAATTCGTCCCTGATCCAGACCATATCGTGCTCGCTTTGATCTTTGATCGCCACCCCCGGCAGCACACCGGCATGGACGAACAGGTAATCGCCTTCGCTGTGGTGGAGCTCCAGCCCGTTCAGGAACGCCCGATGGCTTTCCGGAATGGCGCCGGCGAAGGCTTCGCTGAGGCCCATCATATCATTGTGGTAAATGGCGATGTCCGAAACCCCGAGGCCGTAACTGTCCAGGGTATCCCGGGCGCCGTTCATCAGCCACATTTCGCCGCCGTCGCCGACGTCCAAAAAGCGGATCATCATCTCCTCGTGATTGCCCTTGAGGAGATGGCGCTCGAACCCTTCAAGGGGCTCGTTGATCAGCATATCGATAACGGCGGCGCTGTCGGGGCCCCGGTCGACGTAATCGCCGAGATAAACCGCCACCTTTCGCAGACTTGCGGCGTCGGCGGCGTCGGCCATAATTTGCCGGTGCAGACGCCCTAAAAGGTCGGCTCGTCCATGGATATCGCCGATGGCGTAGACGCGGCATCCGTCCGGGACTCTGGTGTCCGTGGGGGCGGCCCTAAGGGCGGGGTCCGGACTCTGGTGTATAGGAGTCATCTCTGGCAATATGATGGCCCAGCGCCCTTGCGTCCGCAAGGTGGGTGGCAGGGGTGAGCGGTGTTGGAGCGGGTTTCCGGGGAAATCGATTCGTTATAGCGGTAATCTGATATTAAGGGTTTGATTTTACGGTCTGAATCGAATCCGGGTAAAAATGGACAATGGGGTAGATCATGGCCGATCCCGGGCTACGCGAGCGGCGGTGTCCGCGAACCGGAAACAAGCGAGGAAAGCCTGTTGTTGTCACGCCTCAAGCGTGTCGAGGCGAATCCTACCGGCGTTTTTGCGATCCATATCCATTTGTCGCAATTGCGGGCATCGAATCGCCAGCCCCATTTCATTACCATCGCGGTCCGTACCTTTGATGGCCTCATTGAAAGCCACGAAGCCACGGTTTTTTCGCTCCATAACGCGGATATCGTCCTGATCTGCCGTAACGTCCCTGTCGATGACGCCGATGCCTTCGTCGATAAGGTTCGCGTGCTGTTTAACGATGATCCCTTGATGAAAGTCGAGGACGGCGCCTTCGAGGACGCCTTTTCCACCTGGTACGACCTTAGCCAACCGGAGGATTATTCGACCTTTATTGCCGTCGCCAACGATCTTGCGGTCGAGGCGCAACGGTTCAATCAGCAACAAACCGAAACCAAGGTCAGGGAGGATAAGGAAAAAGGCGAACCCTTGGGGGCCTTGAACCTTTCGGCCATCAACCAAAAGCTCCAAGGCACAAGGGTCGCGGACTTGATCAGGGATCAAACCTGCTTGCAGATGGGACCGGGCGGTCCCGGTAAAATCGTTTTCCGCGAACATTTCATATCCATGGCCGAACTGAAAAATGGATTGCCCCCGATGTCAATTTGTTCGCCTCGCCATGGCTGTTTCAGTACCTGACCGAAACCCTGGACAGGCGCATGTTGGCGGTGTTGGGCAACCGGAATTTCGATGGCCTTCCCCACACCATCAGCCTGAACCTGAACGTCAGTACCGTTCTCTCCAGGGATTTTCATAAATTTCACCAGGCGGTCGGGAAAAACACCGCAAAAGTGGTGGTGGAAATGCAGGTGCTGGATATTTTCGCTGACATGAGCACCTTTGGTTATGCCCGGGACTCGCTGCAGGAACGCGGCTACCGGGTGGTCGTGGACGGCCTTAATCCGCTGGCCCTGCAGTTTATCGATCCGGGATTGCTGCGGTCCGATTTCGTGAAAATTAACTGGGATAAGGATTACGAGGGAGACGTGGACCCGGCGCGCCAGAATGACATGCGCGCCGTGGTGACATCGACCGGCGCGGATAGTGTGATCCTTGCCCGGGTCGATACCGAAGAGGCGGTTAAATGGGGCGTGGCCCTCGGCATCAGCCAATTTCAGGGCTATTTCGTCGATGATCTTTTGGAGAAGATCGCCGATGTTCAAGAGCAGCAGGAAAAAGCCAAGGAAAAGGCTCAG
>DASCOC010000125.1:0-5864 GCA_036011805.1 Rhodospirillales bacterium | reverse complement strand
GTCTATCGTCATTGCGGGCAGAAAGAGACGGTCATTTTCACCGATCATCTCATGGGCATGGGGTTCACATACGCTTGTAAAGGCGGCATTTCGTTTGGCAAGGACGACTTGGTGGTCCCCCGAACCAAGGAGTCTCTGGTCAAACAGACCGAGGACAAAGTCAAAGAATACGAGCAACAGTATCAAGATGGCCTGATCACCCAGGGCGAGAAATACAACAAGGTGGTCGACGCCTGGTCTCACTGCACAGACAATGTCGCCGACGAGATGATGAAGCAAATCTCCAATACCGATCCCGGACATCCGGTCAATTCTGTTTACATGATGGCCCATTCCGGCGCCCGCGGCTCGGCCGCCCAGATGAAGCAACTGGCTGGAATGCGTGGTTTGATGGCCAAGCCTTCGGGCGAGATCATCGAGACCCCCATCATATCCAACTTTAAAGAGGGCCTCAGCGTGCTGGAGTATTTCAACTCCACTCATGGCGCCCGCAAGGGGCTGGCGGACACCGCCTTGAAAACCGCCAACTCGGGCTACCTGACCCGCCGCCTGGTCGATGTCGCCCAGGATTGCATCGTCATTGAGAATGATTGCCGCACCAAAAAGGGATTGACCGTGCGCGCGGTTGTCGAAGGTGGCGATGTCATCGCGCCTTTGTCCGAGCAGGTACTCGGCCGCGTCGTCGTCGCCGACGTGACCGATCCCAAAACCGGCAAGGCTATCGTCAAAAGCGGTCAAATCATTGAAGAGGATAAGATCGTTTTGGTCGAGAAAGCCGACATCGAATCGGTGAAGATTCGTTCGGTTCTCACCTGCGAAACCCATGGTGGCGTCTGCGCGAGTTGTTATGGCCGCGATCTGGCGCGCGGCACCAAGGTCAACATCGGCGAGGCCGTCGGTGTCATCGCCGCCCAGTCCATCGGCGAGCCGGGGACGCAATTGACCATGCGGACCTTCCACATCGGCGGCGCCGTCCAGCGCGGAACCGAACAGTCGAAAGTGGAAAGCGCCGTTGACGCCAAGGTGATCCTCTTAAACGCTTTCACGGTCAGCGACAGTGACGGCGTGCAGGTGGTCATGAACCGCAACACCGTGCTCAAATTGGTCGATGACCAGGGTCGGGAACGGGCCCACCACCGCATCCAATATGGCGCCAAACTGTTGGTCAAGAACGATGCGCAAGTCAAACGTGGCGACAAGCTGGTCGAATGGGATCCTTATACCCGTCCCATCATTACCGAGAAACCAGGCATCGTTCACTATATGGATCTGCTGGAAAATCTTTCCATGGTGGAAAGGATGGACGATGCCACCGGGATTGCTTCCAAGGTGGTGATCGATTGGAAACAACAACCCAAGGGCGCCGACCTCAAACCCCGGATCACGCTGAGGAACAAAAAGGGCGAGGTGTTGACCTTGGATAACGGTATGGAAGCCCGGTATTTCCTGGACGTGGATGCCATTCTGTCGGTGGAGCCCGGCCAGGAAGTCCATGCCGGCGATGTGCTGGCGAGAAGTCCGCGGGAAACGGCCAAAACCCGCGATATCACCGGCGGCCTGCCGCGGGTGGCGGAACTGTTCGAGGCCCGCAAGCCCAAAGACCACGCCATTATCAGCGAAATCGAAGGGCGCGTCGAATTCGGCAAGGATTATAAAAATAAACGACGCATCATCGTCGTGCCGAGCGATGAAAAGCAGAAACCCCAAGAATACCTGGTGCCGAAAGGAAAACACATCGCCGTTCAGGAAGGGGATATTGTCCAAGTCGGCGATTCCTTGATGGACGGCAATCCGGTGCCCCACGATATCTTGAGGGTGTTGGGTGTTGAGGCCCTGGCCAACTATCTGATCAGCGAAACTCAGGAGGTCTACCGTCTGCAGGGCGTGAAAATCAACAACAAGCACATCGAAGTGATCGTCCGCCAAATGTTGCAGAAAGTAGAAATCACCACGCCCGGCGACACCACATTCCTGGTCGCGGATCTGGTCAATCGGCTGGAATTCAACGAGGTTAACGCCAAGGCCAAGGAAGATGGCATTAAGCCGGCCAAAGCCATACCCGTGCTCCAGGGCATCACCAAGGCCAGCTTGCTGACGCATTCGTTTATTTCGGCGGCATCGTTCCAGGAGACGACACGGGTTCTGACCGAGGCGGCGGTTTCCGGCAAGAAGGACAGATTGGCGGGGCTGAAGGAGAACGTTATCGTCGGGCGCCTGATCCCAGCCGGTACGGGCAGCATGATGAACCGTATGCGCCGGGTCGCCGAGGAGCGGGACCGGGAACTGGCGGAGATCGCCGCTAAGGAGCAAGAAGAGCTTGCCGCCCGGACGATGGCCGAAACGGCCCCCGAGGAAATCGCGGTTGGCAGCGTCGATTAGACTCGGCACGCCGAACGCCTTGCCGAGAAGCCACTTTTTGGCATCGAAACACTTCCGGTGCCGAGGGTGGAGAACCGTGAAATATCAGGTTTTTTTGCCTTGACTGGGTAAAGCCGCCTGACTAGTATCCGGCCACTCCGCGGGGCGCTGGTGGTGGGCCGTCCGGTCCAGACGCAGCGCCCTTTGGAAATTGGAAAATTGAATAACTGCTTATTTTTTGGAGCGGTTGATTTGACCGCCCAAGGGGATGTGTTCACCTGTGGCGCGTTTTTGCTTGGTCGCGGGATTTAATGGCAGTTAGCGCCTGCCTGTATGTGGAAAAGACGGAATGCCGACAATCAACCAATTGATTCGCAATCCGCGAAAATCGCCGTTCATCCGCAACAAGGTGCCGGCGTTGGAAGCCTGCCCGCAAAAACGCGGCGTTTGCACCCGTGTTTATACGACGACACCGAAAAAACCGAACTCGGCGCTCCGTAAGGTGGTCCGTGTGCGCCTGACGAATGGTTTCGAGGTGACCAGCTACATCCCCGGCGAAGGCCACAATTTGCAGGAACATTCGGTGATCATGATTCGTGGCGGCCGCGTCAAGGACCTTCCTGGCGTGCGCTATCACGTTATCCGCGGGACCATGGACACCCTAGGGGTCTCGGATCGCCGCCAGCGCCGTTCCAAATACGGCGCCAAACGGCCTAAATAGCTAAGGTAGACGAACCATGTCCCGTCGCCACGCCGCCGAGAAGCGCGAGGTTATGCCCGATCCCAAATACGGCGATCTCGTGCTCAGCAAATTTACCAACTGCCTGATGCTGGACGGCAAAAAATCGGTGGCCGAGAAAATCATTTACAGCGCTTTCGATATTGTCGCCAAAAAAACCGGTCAGGAACCATTGAAGCTTTTTCACGAGGCCATCGACAATGTCAAACCGACCGTCGAGGTGCGTTCGCGGCGTGTCGGCGGCGCCACTTACCAGGTTCCGGTGGAGGTCCGCGCCAACCGCCGTCAAGCTCTGGCCATCCGCTGGATCGTCGATCTGACTCGCCGCCGTTCCGAAACCACCATGATCGAGCGCCTTTCGGCGGAATTGATGGACGCCGCCAATAACCGCGGCGCGGCGGTCAAAAAGCGGGAAGACACCCACCGAATGGCGGAAGCCAACAAGGCTTTCTCCCATTACCGATGGTAGCTTGCACCAGGCGTTCAGGATCATGGCCCGCGCAACACCCCTCCAGCACTATCGGAATATCGGTATCATGGCCCATATCGATGCCGGCAAGACGACGACCACCGAACGGATTCTCTATTACACCGGCAAGTCCTACAAGATCGGCGAGGTCCATGACGGCAACGCCACCATGGACTGGATGGAACAAGAGCAGGAACGAGGCATCACCATCACCTCGGCGGCGACCACCTGTTTCTGGAACGATCACCGCATCAATATCATCGATACTCCGGGCCACGTCGATTTCACCATCGAGGTGGAGCGCTCGTTAAGGGTTCTCGATGGCGCCGTTGCCGTGTTCGACGCCGTTGCCGGTGTCGAGCCGCAGACCGAAACCGTCTGGCGCCAGGCCGACAAGTACAAGGTGCCGCGCATCTGTTTCGTCAACAAGATGGACCGTGTCGGCGCCGATATGTTCCGTTGCGCCGACATGATCGCCGACCGTTTTGGCACCCAGCCCTTGGTCATGCAATTGCCGATTGGCTCGGAAGCGGATTTTATCGGTTTTGTCGATCTGATGACGATGCAAAGCATCACCTGGAGAGACGAGGCGCTCGGCGCCGAATTCGAGTGCGGCGAGATTCCCGGCGATCTCGTTGAGCAGGCGGCGAAAGCTCGGGAAGTGATGATCGAGCTTGCGGTCGAACAAAATGAAACGGTAATGGAGGCCTACCTCGGCGGCCAGCAACCGGACGAGGCGGCTCTTAAGAAATGCGTGCGTTCGGGAACGATTGCCGGCGTATTCGTTCCTCTTTTTTGTGGCGCTGCTTTTAAAAATAAAGGCGTGCAGCCCCTCCTCGATGCCGTCGTCGACTATTTGCCCGCGCCCACCGATGTGCGGGCAATCAAAGGCATGAAAGTCGACGGCAACGAAGAGATCGAGCGTAACAATTCCGACGACGAACCCTTTGCGGCCCTTGCTTTCAAGATCATGAACGACCCTTTCGTCGGTTCGCTGACCTTTGTGCGCATCTATTCCGGCGTCCTCCATCAGGGTATGAGGATTCGTAACACGGTCAAGGGCAAACGCGAACGCATCGGCCGCATGTTGTTGATGCATTCCAGTTCCCGCCAAGACGTCGACGAGGCTCGGGCTGGCGATATCGTGGCGCTTGCCGGCCTTAAGGATACAACTACTGGCGACACGCTTTGCGATTCCTCGAATCCGGTTGTGCTTGAACGCATGGAGTTCCCGAACCCGGTGATTGAGATCGCCGTCGAACCGAGGACAAAAGGCGATCAGGAAAAGATGGGGTTGGCGTTGTCACGTTTGGCCGCCGAGGATCCGTCGTTCCGGGTCGCAAGCGATCCGGAAAGCGGGCAAACGGTGATCAAGGGGATGGGCGAGCTTCATCTCGAGATCATCGTCGATCGCATGAAACGCGAATTCAAGGTCGACGCCAACGTTGGCGCGCCGCAGGTGGCCTACCGCGAAACCATCTCCCACGGGGCCGAGGTTGATTACATCCACAAGAAGCAGACCGGCGGCGCCGGCCAGTTCGCCCGCGTGAAGTTTTCTTTCGAACCGCTGCCCTCGGGGTCCGGTTATCAGTTCGAGAACAAGGTTGTTGGCGGCAACGTGCCCAAGGAATACATCCCCGGAGTCAAGAAAGGGCTCAACAGCGCTTTGGAATCCGGCCTCCATTCCGGTTTTCCGGTCACCGATTTCAAGGCGACATTGTACGACGGCGATTACCATGACGTGGATTCCAGCTTGCTCGCCTTCGAGATCGCTTCCCGCGCCGCTTTCCGCGAAGGCATGCTAAAGGCCGGTCCAAAGTTGCTGGAGCCGGTGATGCGAGTTGAAGTGGTGACGCCGGAAGAATATATGGGCGACATCCTTGGCGACCTGAACTCTCGCCGCGGCCAAATCGGCGGCATGGACCAGAGGGGCAACGCCCGGGTCATCACGGCGTTGGTGCCGCTTGCCAACATGTTCGGCTATGTCAGCACCTTGCGTTCCATGAGCCAGGGACGCGCCCAGTTCACCATGCATTTCGAACAGTACGTGGCAGTTCCACACCAGGTCTCCGAGGAAATTCAGACCAGACTGGCCGGCTGATCGCGGCAAGGGAGTTAAACGATGGCGAAGGAAAAATTTGAACGCACAAGGCCGCATTGCAACGTCGGGACGATCGGCCATGTCGACCATGGCAAGACGACGCTGACGGCGGCGATTACGAAGATTTTGGCGGAGACGGGAGGGGCTGACTTCGTCGCCTTCGATCAGATTGACAAGGCTCCGGAGGAGAGGGCGCG
>DASCOC010000124.1:0-2235 GCA_036011805.1 Rhodospirillales bacterium | reverse complement strand
AGACAAGATGAAAAGCGGTTTCGTGTTCAGCAATCCGAACGAAAAAAGCCGTTGTGGTTGTGGCGAAAGCTTTAACGTCTAACGATTGATCGGGCGCCTTGCCAAAAATAACCTTCATAGAACCGGACGGCCGGCGGCGCGAATGTGACGCCGGCGATGGTGAGACCATTCTCGATGTCGGACAACGCTACGGGATTGACCTGGAAGGCGCCTGCGAAGGCGGGATGGCGTGTTCCACCTGCCATGTGATCGTCGATGATGAATGGTTCCCGAAGCTTGATGCGCCCACCGAGGAAGAAGAAGACATGCTGGATATGGCCTACGATTTAACCAAAACGTCGCGGCTCGGCTGTCAGATCCCCTTGGACGATGGGCTCGACGGTATTGTCGTCAGCCTTCCAACCGCGCACCATAACCTGTTGGACGATTAAGCGAATTTTCGATTAACCCATGACCAATACCCTTACCGGCTCGCTTCCCATCTTTCCTGAGTGACGAACATGACCGTACCGATGAATTCGCTGAATTTCGATAAACCGCCGGAAGCGACCCGCATCGTCGTCGCCATGTCCGGCGGAGTCGACAGCTCGACGGCGGCGGCGTTGATGGTGGAGCAAGGCTATGAGGTCATCGGCATCACCCTGCAGCTTTATGACCATGGCCAGGCCGTCGGCCGCGCCGGTTCATGCTGCGCCGGCCAGGATATCCACGATGCCCGGCGCGTCGCCGACGAATTAGGCATCCCCCATTACGTGCTCGATTATGAAAGCCGGTTCAAAGAACAGGTGATCGAGGATTTCGCCGCCAGCTATCTGGCCGGGGAAACGCCGATCCCGTGCATCCGCTGCAATCAAACCGTAAAATTCCACGACCTGTTGGGCCGGGCCAGGGAACTGGACGCCGACGCCATGATCACCGGCCATTATGTCCGCCGCGTTGACGGGGCCCAAGGGCCGGAGCTGCATCGCGCCCGTGACGCCGCCAAGGACCAGAGCTATTTCCTGTTCGCGACGACGCCCGAACAGCTTGATTTTCTGCGCTTCCCCTTAGGCGGCATGGACAAGGCGGAAACCCGCAGCCATGCCGAACGGTTTCAATTGCCGGTCGCCGATAAGCCGGACAGCCAGGACATCTGCTTCGTGCCCAACGGATCGTATGCCGGTATCGTCGAAAAACTGCACCCCGATGCCGCCGACCCCGGCGATATCGTCGATTTGGATGGCACCGTGATCGGCAGTCATCAAGGCATTATCCATTTCACCGTCGGTCAGCGCCGGGGCTTAGGCATCGCCGCGGCGGAGCCGCTTTACGTTATCCGGGTCGATCCGGAAACCCGGCGCGTCGTCGCCGGGCCGAAGTCGGCGCTGATGAAAACGCGCTTCCAGGTCGGCGAGATCAATTGGCTCGGTGATGGGCAGCGGCCTTCGAGCGGCTTGGAAATGACCGTTAAGGTGCGCTCCACTAACGAGCCGGTGGCGGCAAGCATCGAAAGCCTCATTAACGGTGAGGCCGAAATGGTCATGTCCGAGCCTCAAGGAGGCATCGCGCCGGGCCAGGCGTGCGTGTTTTATGACGGCGACCGGGTGTTGGGTGGAGGCTGGATCAGGCGCTAAAGCAAATCCCGAGCAAATGGACTCATTTGCGACGACGAATTTGCGTTAAAAAAGGCTCTAGTTTTCATCAAAGGTAATCAGCACGGCGTCTCCGTCCTGGGTGACGGAATAGCCTTGATCTTCCAAATCCACGCCCTTGACCGTGACCTCGACATCCTGGTCGCCGAACGCGATTTTGACGTTCTTTCCGTCTTGGGTCATGGCCAAGTTGTCTTGGGAAAACTCCGGCCCGTCGAAGCGCAGGACTTCGCCTTCTTGGTAATCCTTGATGACGTCGCGACCGGCTTGGCTGTCGAAGACGAAGGTATCATCGCCGCGGCCGCCCTTGAGCACGTCATCGCCGGCGCCGCCATGCAGCACGTCATCGCCGCCTTGGCCTTTGAGATCGTCATCGCCGGCGCCGCCATATAACTCTTCATCGTCGCCTTTGCCCTTGAGATCGTCATCGCCGCTGCCGCCATAAAGTACATTCTCGCCGCCTTCGCCGCCTTCGCCGCCTTCACCGCCTTCGCCGCCTTCACCACCTTCACCGCCTTCACCACCTTCGCTTACAGGCGGTTCTTCGACCACCGGGTCTTCGACCACCGGGTCTTCAACCACCGGATCTTCGACCACCGGGTCT
>DASCOC010000123.1:0-15071 GCA_036011805.1 Rhodospirillales bacterium | reverse complement strand
CGATACGCTAATGGCGTTGTCCATGGTTTTGCCCAATGAGGTTATAAAGTCCCGATCATATGAAGGGGCACTGTAGCCTCTCCGGAAGGCACAGGATAGGTGGAATGTGCGGTTACGCCCCAAGAGGAAATCAAGGCAGCACCGTGCCCCCTTCGGGGGGCGCTACCTCAAACGTGTTGAGAACCATCGAAATTAGCGTGTAATAGCCAGCCACTGCCGTCAGTTCCATGACCGCCTCAAGGCCAAGCGCATCGATGGCCTGCTCATAGACGGTGTCACCGACGTGGTGATTTTCATGCAGTTCCCGGCAAAAGGCGTAAACAGCCTGTTGATCGGGGGAGTGGAACTCAGGCGTCTGGTTTAGGGCGATGGCGTCGATGACGGCCGGGGAAAGCCCTTCTTTTTCGGCGATCGGCGCGTGTGAATTCCATTCATACTCGGCCTTCCAGAACCGCGCCGTGGTTAAAATCGCCAGTTCCCTTAACAGCCCCGGCAGAACAGCGTCGAAGCGAAGGTGAATGCCCATCGCCTGGACATAGTCGGCGACACCGGGGCAATGCAACAAAGCGGCAAACGGGCCGCGCACGCTGCCCCGTGGACCGTTGGCGATAACGTCGTGGACCCGTTGTTGTTTCGGTGTCAGGGCGGAAGGGTCGAGTTCCAGTAGTCGTGGCATCGCGTGTATCCTTTTCTAACCAACGCGGCAACCGCGACCGCCGTCAACAGGCAGCGCCGCGCCGGTAATGAACTTGGCTTCGTCAGACGCCAGGAACAGCGCCGCATTGGCGACGTCCCAGGCATCGCCCATCTTGCCCAAAAGTGGGATCTTGGCGTCCCGTTCGGCGGCGATTTCGTCTCTGGGGCGGCCCCAGGCTTCGGCCCGGCGGTCGACGGCCATGGGCGTGTCCATTAACCCCGGCAGGATGACGTTGGCACGGATGCCGTACTCGGCATTTTGAATGGCCAGTTGTTCGGTCAGGGCAATCATCGCTGATTTAGTCGCCTTGTAGGTGACCCAGGGGTATTCCTCCCTGGCCGCCATGGATGAAATGCTGACAATGGCGCCGCTCATCTGTTTTCGCATCACCGGAAGCGCGTGCTTGCAGGCATAGACCATGGACCGCAAATTGACGGCGACGATACGGTCGAAGGCCTCGGTCTCGATATCGGTGATTTCGGCGTCGCCGCCCTCGACGCTGATGCCGACGTTATTGTGCAGGATGTCGATGCGCCCCCACTTATCCGTACAGGCTTGAATAGCAGCGATGACGTCGTCCTCGACGGTGACGTCACAAGCGATCGCTTCGGCCTCGCCGCCTTCGTCCTGGATCAACGAGACTGTTTCCTCGGCAGAGTCCAGGTGGCGGTCGACGGCCATAACCTTTGCACCTTCGCGGGCGAACAGCAGGGATACCGCCCGGCCGTTGCCGATGGCCGGCGTTTCCCCCGGCGCTTGCCCGGCGCCGAAGATGATGGCGATTTTATTTTTGAGCCGCATGCTGTCCTCCCTGGCCTATGGGGCCTAGTTTAAGGCGATAGCATGGATTGGAAAGTGGGAAAACAACCTGGGAAAGTTGGGTGCGGGGAGAATCGAAAAAGGGGCTTAATTGTTTCATTTAGCCCATCGGTCTTTAAGCGGTGCCAGATCGAAGAATTCCGCCTCCTCCTCCCCGACCGCAGCAACGATCGCCGTTCTGGTGGTACGGAAGATTTTTTCATTGGCGTCATCAATGGCCTGATTGATCATCGTCGATACCTTCTTGGAGGCTTTTTTAATGGTCAAAACCGCTTCTTCGGAGGCCGTTTGCATTTTTTCGTTAGCCTGGATCGTTGCCCGGTTTACGTCATCAGCGGCCTGTGCCAGGGCCTTGATGACTTCCGCGGCCGCCAGCTTTGCCTTTTGCTGTGACTCGTTGTCCTCACCATCATTTTTGGCCGAGAACGGGAATTTTATGGCGACATTCTTTCCGGCTTCGGCGACTTTCCTTACCGCCTCTTTTTCCACGTCGGCTAATTCTCTGATCGCGGCCTCGGTGATACGATTGAATTTAAACGCCGTCTCCTCCGACAGTTTGGCCAGGGCCTTGAGGGCGTTCTGGGCCTTTTGGTTGAGCCCGGCGGTAGCATTTTCGGCGTCCTTGAGGATTTTATTGGCGGCTTTGGCGTCATCCTTCGAGCCACCGCCGGTTTTGGAATCCCTAACAAGATCGGCGGCAGCCTTGGCCGCGCCTCTATTAATACTCTCGATACCGCGTTCCGCTTCCGCCGTCAGCTTGACCACCGCCGCCTCGGTTTCGGCATGAACGCGGGAGACGACCTCTTCGGCGTTTTGGGTGATTTTTTCGGTGGCGGCCTTGACGTCGCCGATAACCCGCTTCGTCGCCTCTTCGGTACCCGAGGTCAGGTCCTTTTCGATAAGACCGTGAAGGTCCTCCAGCGACCTAACGTGGTTAAGGAAATCGTTCATTATTTAACAACCAGCCCTTATCCGCCGGGAATCGTAGAAACTTGGGGATTTTTGTTCATTAAAATGTGAATATACACCAATCCCACCCTGGGTACATAAGGACATATGTAAATTTTCGCCTTGTTAAGGGTTTTAAACGGGAATGTCTATTTTATTGGCGCCGTAGCACCAGAAGTTTGATGATGTCTTTGTATAAGAAACGTTCTTCGACCAACCGAAGACCGGCGTCGTTAACATATTACTCGGTCCGGCGGTCAAAAGTGGCGCCGTACATCAGCCGCACCCAGGGTGCCCACAGATGCATAACAAAACGCGTCCAGGGATTTTCGGAATAGGCATATTCAAGGATACGGATTTCCCCATCCGTCTTGCACACCCGGTGGAGTTCCTTGAGCGCCGGTAATTTTCGCGGTTGCCGGATAAAAGGCCATATTGCGACCGGTACCGACACCGGCGTCTAGAATCTCGCCATCCACATCTTTAAACAGGATCCGCCGAATCGGCCGGTAACGCCCGTATTCGAAGGGTAGGTCCAGCAGGTCGTAAAACCTTGGAATCGCGGTGTAGGGTCTTTTGTGCGGCATGGGATATTTTACCGCTGTTTATTTCCCTAACCTTGACCTTGGGCAAGAATGGCGGCGATCAGCGTTGCCGCGAAGCGAGCCTCCGGCGGGTCCGCCCGCGACGTCAACACGATCGGCACCCTAGCCCCCATGACGATGCCGGCGGCCAGCCCGCTCATGAAATAGACCATCATCTTGAACAACCCATTGCCCATTTCGATGTTGGGGACGACGACGATATCGGCGCGCCCGGCGACGGGGCTGTCGATGCCCTTGATGTTGGCGGCATCGGGCGACACCGCCAGATCGAAGCCGAAAGGGCCATCGATGATGCAGTTGTTGATTTCTCCGTTTTGGGCGCGCTCAACGATTTCCGCGCCCTCGACGCTGGACGGCATCGACGGGTTGATCACCTCGGTGCCGGACAGGACGGCGACCCTAGGCTCCGGATTTCCCAGACCGTGGGCCATATCGACGGCATTGCGGATAATATCCATGCGCGTATCAACGGTGGGCGCCACATTGACCGCGCCGTCGGTGATTAGCAGCACCTTGTCGCGGCCGGGGATGGTCATGTGAAAAACGTGGCTAATACGCCGGTCGGTGCGTAGGCCCGCATCACGATTGACGACGGCCCGCATCAGGGCGTCGGTATGGACATGGCCTTTCATAATGCCCTTGACGGTACCCGATGCGGCCAGGGAAACCGCCGCATCCGAAATTGCCTCTTCGCCCTTCAGGTCAACGATCTCAACGCCGGTGATGTCCCAACCGATGACGTCAGACAGCGATTGGATAATATCACGATCGCCGACCAGCACCGGGTCCATGACACCGGCTTTGGCGGCCTGGCGGGCGCTTTCCAGGGTGACTTCGTTGTCGGCGCCGGCGACGGCCATGGGGCAACGGGACAGGGTGTCCGCCGTTGCCAGCAGATAGGGAGGGACCTCATAGGGCGCATTGCTCAACATGTGATCGCCCCCGCCTGATCATTCTACGTTGGCTGTTGCGGTTTCATATCGCCCGGATCGATACCCGCCACTTCAACCGGTGCCGTCATCGCATCGCGCCGGAACGGCTCGCCCAGTTCCTGATTGAGAACAACCTCGATAAAGGTCGTTACGCCATCGTCTTGGGCTTTGCAGGCGTCTTTTAACGCGCTAGTAAGTTCCGATTGCGTCTTCACCTCCACCCCATTTAGGCCACAGCCTTCGGCGACCTTGGCATAACTGAGGTCGGGATTCAGTTCGGTGCCGACGAAATTGTTGTCGTACCAGAGGATGGAGTTACGCTTCTCTGCGCCCCACTGGAAGTTCCGGAAAATGACCATGGTGATGGCCGGCCAGTCCTCTCGGCCCACCGACGTCATCTCGTTCATGGAAATGCCAAACGCGCCGTCGCCCGCGAAGCCGACGACGGGCACATCCGGGCAACCGATCTTGGCGCCGATAATGGAGGGGAATCCATATCCACATGGCCCGAAAAGTCCCGGTGACATATATTTCCGGCCCTGCTCGAAGGTTGGATAGGCATTGCCGATGGCGCAGTTATTGCCGATATCACTGGAAATAATCGCCTCCTTCGGCAATCCCTCCTGAATGGCGCGCCAGGCTTGACGCGGCGACATCAGGTCGGCATCCCGGGCGCGGGAATCGGCGTTCCAGGTGGTTCCTGGATCGTCCTCTTCGTGATCCAAGCTGGTCAGTGTTTGCAGCCATGCCGATTTGGTCTGATGGATAATTGCTTTGCGCTCTTCCCGGCCTTGGTCGCCTGCTGTGGACGACAGTTGCTCCAAAAGTTGCTGCGCCACTAACTTGGCGTCACCGCAAATTCCCACCGTGACCTTTTTTGTCAGGCCGATACGGTCGGAATTGAAATCGACCTGGATGATGTTGGCGTCCTGGGGCCAATAATCGATACCGTAACCGGGCAGCGTCGAGAACGGATTGAGTCGGGTGCCGAGCGCGAGAACCACATCGGCTTGCGCGATCAGTTCCATCGCCGCCTTGGAGCCGTTGTATCCCAGCGGCCCGGCCGCCAGCGGATGGCTGCCGGGGAAGCTGTCATTGTGCTGATAGCCGTTGCACACCGGCGCATCCAGACGTTCCGCCAAGGCCTGGCAATCCGGGATGGCGTTGCCGATAACGACGCCGGCGCCGGATAAAATCACCGGGAATTTGGCCTCGGACAGCAACTTAGCCGCCTTGGCAATGGCGGCAGCGCCACCGGCGGGGCGTTCCAGCTGCACAATTTGCGGCAGTTCAATGTCGATCACTTGCGTCCACAGATCGCGGGGCACATTGATTTGCGCCGGTGCCGATCCACGGATCGCCTTTTCGATGACACGATTCAGGACCTCCGCCATCCGCGACGCATCGCGCACTTCTTCCTGATAGCAAACCATGTCCTTGAACAAGGCCATTTGTTCGACTTCCTGGAAGCCGCCCTGGCCGATGGTCTTGTTGGCGGCCTGTGGGGTGACCAGAAGCATCGGTGTGTGGTTCCAATAGGCGGTCTTAATCGGGGTCACGAAACCGGTGATGCCGGGGCCGTTCTGGGCGATGGCCATGCCCATTTTTCCGGTCGCCCGGGTGTATCCGTCACAGATCAGGCCGCCGTTGGTCTCGTGCGCCACATCCCAGAAGGTGATGCCGGCTTTTGGGAAAATATCCGATATCGGCATAAACGCCGATCCGATGATGCCGAACGCATGCTCGATGCCATGCATCTGTAAGACCTTCACAAAGGCTTCCTCGGTCGTCATTTTCATGATTTTATCCTCCCCGTTTTGTGCGGCGCGGACCCCAAAGGACCGGCCGGATAAAACTTGTTGGCTATTGTTTTAACGACTTGGTTTCTAGGCGGCAATGGCGTCCCTGGGGTCCAGATAGTCGTAACCGAGGTCGTCGGCCACCGCCTTGTATGTTACCTTTCCCCGGTGCACGTTGAGTCCGTTTAACAGGTGCGGATCGTCTTCCAGGGCCTGCTTGTAACCCTTGTCGGCAATCGCCAGCACGAACGGTAGGGTCACGTTGTTGAGTGCATAGGTCGACGTATGGGACACCGCCCCCGGCATATTGGCGACGCAGTAATGAACGACGTCGTCGATGATGTAGATGGGATCGGCGTGCGTCGTCGGGTGTGAGGTTTCGAAGCAGCCGCCCTGGTCGATGGCGATATCCACCAGGACCGCGCCCTTTTTCATATTTTTGACCATCTCCCGGGATACCAGCTTCGGCGCTTCCGCCCCCGGCACCAGCACGGCCCCGATAACAAGATCGGCGGCGAGAACCTGCTCTTCGATGGTCAGGCGTGTCGAATAAATGGTTTTCAGCGCCGGGCCGAAGCGGACAACCAAGGCCCGCATGGTATCCACGTTACGTTCAACCACGGTGACGTCGGCGCCCATGCCGAGCGCCATATAGGCGGCGTTTTCGCCGGCCACCCCGCCGCCGACGATGACAACCTTCGCCGGTTGGACGCCGGGCACACCGGCGAGGAGAACACCCCGCCCCCCTTGCGCCATTTCAAGGGCGTGCGCACCGGCTTGCACCGACATGCGCCCGGCGACTTGGGACATCGGCGCCAGCAGCGGCAGGCCGCCGTGGTTATCGGTGACCGTCTCATAGGCGATGCAGATTGCACCGCTGTCGACCAGGTCCTTGGTCTGCTCAGGATCGGGAGCAAGGTGCAAATAGGTGAACAACAGCTGATCTTCGCGCAACATTTTGCGCTCGCCCGCCTGCGGCTCCTTGACCTTGACGATCATGTCCGCCTTGGCGAAGACCTCTTCGGCGGTTTTCACGATCTTGGCGCCCGCCATTTGGTAGTGATCGTCCGTGGCGTCGATGCCGAGGCCGGCCCTCGTCTCCACGATCACCTCATGACCGTGATGGACAGCCTCGGCGACGCTGGCCGGGGTCATGCCAACCCTGAATTCGTTGTCTTTAATTTCTGCTGGAACGCCGATCAACATTGTACGGGCCCTTCCTGGATCACCACGTAAATACAAGCCCAATCACCGGGTCGCGAAAATAGCGACACGCCGGCGGGGGCAAAAACCATAAATGTAACCGTGACTGTAGTACAGGGTAGGCGGATGCCGGCAAAGGGCCAGTTGCCCAAATTTGCCAGTGCCAATCCCCCTTGGGAGCCGTGTCGTAAACCTGACGTGTAGATTTAGGGGTTAATAAGGTCGGCCAAAATCCGGATTCCAGGTTCGATCTTTTCGGTCGTGATCGACGAGAACCCCAAACGAAAATAATTGTTCGGTGCGTCGGGAGCCATGAAGTTAATGCGCCCGGGCTCGATCAGGACCCCTTTTTGCATAGCCTGGGTGGCCAATTCGGCTGCGTCCAGGCCTTCGGGGCCCCGGACCCAAAAACTGGTGCCCCCGAAGGTGGGCGCCCGCGACGAATCTGGCAGGTACTTATTGAGGGCTTCGCCCAACGCCTGCCATCGCTCACGGTATGTACGGTGCAGTCGGTGCACCATCGTCTCGTGATGGCCGAGGGCCAGAAACAGGGCGACCGTGCGTTGGTTATTGTTGGGTGGGTGGCGCAACATTAAGCGGCGGAGGGCCCGCGCCTCTTCGATCAATTCCGACGGTCCCACCATGTAGCCCAGCCGGAGACCGGGGAACAGGGTCTTAGACAGGCTGCCAACGTAGATGACCCGGTTAGCGGTATCGAGAGTTTTTAAGGCGGGGGTTGGCTCACTCACGTAGTTGGTCTCGAATTCATAATCGTCTTCAATAATGAGGAAGTCCCCTGCCGTAGATCTTTCAAGCAGCGAGCTTCGACGCTCAAGGGGCATGGTCGCGGTGGTCGGAAACTGGTGGCTTGGGGTGACGTACACATATCCGCACTGGTCGAGCCGATGATTAACGACGATCCCATGGTCGTCTACTGGGATGGGCTGTACTCGATTGGTTTTGAGAAGAAAGGTATTACGCACGTCGGGATAGCCCGGGTCTTCCATGCCGACGACCGTATTATCGGTGATCAGCAGGCTGGCAAGCAGGTAAAGCGCATTCTGGGCGCCCAGGGTGACCAGCACTTCGTCGTTGGTGGCCTGGATGCCCCGCCGGGACAAAAGCCGGGTGCGGATCTGCTCGACCAGCATCGCATCGTCGCTGCCATGAGTGTCGCTGGTCCAGGCGTCCATGCCTTTTTTGGTCAGCGCTTGGCGTGAACACTCGCGCCACTCGGCAATGGGGAAAAGATCCTGGTCGACTTGGCCGTAGATGAAGGGATAAGGATAGGACAACCATTGCAAAGGCTTTTGGATATTCTGCTGGTGGCTGGGGCGAATTCGGAAATGATCCCGCCACCGGGGCGACCGGTCATCGGAAGAAGTTTTAGAGACGGGAGACGGACAAGCCCCGTCGTGGATGTTGGCATTGACATAAAAACCGCTTCGTTCGCGGGACGTCAAATAGCCGTCGTCCACCAAACCCTGGTAGGCAATCACCACCGTGTTTCTGGAAACGCCAAGGGTTCGCGCCAGCTTTCGACTCGAAGGCAGCGGTTCGTTTGCAGGAAGTTGGCCCTCGAGGATGGCCGAAACCAGCATTTCCCGAACTTGGGACTGGATGCTAATATTTTCGACTTGCCGCAGATGAAAAAGCGCGTCACGCACGTTACTGGTCCGGTTGAAAAGCCCAAACTGGCCCTAAGAGGGGTCCAAAAAAAAGATTAGGGTGTTTACAATGCACGCACAAGGCGAACGCACCGTGTGTGCGGGCGCGGGACGATTATCAAACAACCCTTGTGGCTCTTTGCGCCGGGTCTTATGGCTGCGCCTAGACCGCGAGGCGAGGAGGAAGTTATGCAATACACCGCCAACACGCTGGAAAATCACTGGATGCCGTTTACCGCGAACCGGGATTTCAAAAAAGATCCCCGGATTTTGGTTAAAGGCGAGGGGGTCTATTTCTGGGATCACAAGGGCGGCAAGATTCTTGATGGGTCTTCGGGGTTGTTTTGCTCGGCCGCCGGTCACTGCCGGCCCGAGATCGCCGACGCGGTCAGCGCACAGCTTCGGGAAAACGATTACGTGCCACCGTTCCAATCCGGCCAACCGGGATCATTCGAATTCGCAGCCAAGATCGCAAAGCTGACCCCCGACGGGCTCGATCATGTCTTTTTCGCCAACTCCGGTTCCGAATCCATCGACACGGCGCTCAAAATCGCCATGGCCTACCACCGTGCCAAAGGTGATGGCCAACGCACCCGGTTTGTTACGCGTGAAAGGGCCTATCATGGCGTCAACATCGGCGGCACGTCGATCAGCGGCATGGTCAAGAATAGGGAAACCTTTTCCGGTGTGATGCCGGGCATCGTCCACATGCGCCACACCGGGTTGGAGGAAACCCGCTTCACCAGGGGGCAACCCGAACACGGCGCCGAACTGGCCGAAGACTTGCAGCGCGCCGTCGATACTTTTGGCGCCGGCACCATCGCCGCATGCTTCGTCGAACCGATCGCCGGATCGACCGGGATTTTGGTGCCCCCGGTGGGGTATCTGGAACGGCTTCGCGAAATCTGCGACGCCCACGGCATTCTTTTGGTGTTCGATGAGGTCATTACCGGTTTCGGGCGCACCGGCAAGGCCTTCGCCGCGCAAACCTTCGGGGTCACGCCGGATATCATCACCTTGGCCAAGGCACTGACCAACGGCGCCGTGCCGATGGGGGCGGTCGTCGTTCGTGATGAAATTTATGACACCGTCACGGGCGCGGCGCCGGAAAATGCCATCGAGTTGTTCCACGGCTACACCTATTCCGGCCATCCGACGGCCTGCGCGGCGGGACTGGCGGTGTTGGAAATCTATGAAAAAGAGAACCTGTTCGAGCGTGCCGCCGAAATGTCACCGTATTTTCTGGATCAGGTGTTTTCGCTACAGGATCTGGACGTTGTTACCGGTATTCGGGGCTATGGCCTGATCGCCGGCATCGATGTCGCCGCCGGCGACGCGCCCGGTCAGCGCGGCACCCAGTTGCAAAAGGATCTGTTCTGGGGCGGCCTGCACCTGAAGTTCACCGCCGACACCGCCATCCTGGCGCCGCCGTTTATCGCCGAGAAGGAACACATCGACCAGATCGTCGGGGTTCTCCGGGAGAAGCTGGCGGAACTTTAAGCATGCGGGCGTTATTGCAACGCGTGACCGAGGCCAGTGTCAGCCTTGAGGGCGAGGTGCTTTCGCAGATCGGCCCAGGGCTGGTCGTTTTTGTTTGTACCGAAAAGGGCGACGATGAGGCGGCCGCCGATTATTTCGCCCGCAAGATCGCCAAGATGCGCCTGTTCGCCGACCAAGGCGGCAAGACCAATCTGTCGATCCTGGATGTCGGCGGCGAGGCCCTGGTCATCAGCCAGTTCACCCTGGCCGCCGAATGGCGGAAAGGAAACCGGCCCGGATTTTCCGCCGCCGCCGACCCGGAAACGGCGGAAAAGATTTACCAATACCTCTGTGGGCGGCTGGCCGGGGAAGGGGTGCCGGTGAAGACCGAGAAATTCCGTTCCCACATGGCCGTCAGCCTGGTCAACGACGGTCCGATGACGATCTGGATGGACGGCGGCGAGCGGTAAGGCTTGGGCACATTAACGCGCCGCTTTTCCGGGACCGCCCGGTATTATGGCAAATCCCCATACAAATGTCCCGATTTGTCCCGATTTGTCCTGAATTGATGGCCTTTGCCCTATTTCGCGCCCACGCCAACAGGCGCGCCAGAAACGCGTTGATGGTTGAGCTATTCACGATGTCAAAGAGCGTGGGCAATCTCTAGAACGGCTGTGGAACCTTTTGATGGAGAGCCAAGGTGGGGGGCTTTAAGAGGCCCGCGAGACCCGCGTCGCCACCGACGGTATGTCGTCCTAAAATCGTCAGAGTGTCGTCCAATTGTCGTCCAATTGTCGTCCGAATGTCGTCACGATGTCGTCCTAAAGTCGTCATTTTTTAGGGTATTTTTTTCCTTAACCAGTTGAAATAAAACGTTTTACGCCCGAATTTGGGGCTGAAATGTCGTCATTTGTCGTCATTTCCTTGTCGCCCGCGCCGGACTTAAGGATTTTTTCTAGATTTTCAGTAGCTTGAAAAGCAATATAATCTATCATTCCTATTTAAAGCTAAACAGGAATTAGATCATAGTTTTCATGTAATGTCAAGAACAAAGAGGGAATATTTAGGCGGGGCGGCGACCTAAGGGGACAGGCAGCTTTTTCAAGCGCAAAACCAGCAAGTCCCCTCCTGCCACAGTCCCCTCAACCCACCAGCAACAGGATCAGAATGCCGCCGGCGACCAGGAGGATGCCGGTGAATTCAAGGCGGTTGATTTTTTCTCGGAAAAACACCGCCGAGGCGATGAAGGTGAAGATCAGTTCGATCTGTCCCAAGGCCCGTACGTAAGCGGCGTTCTGCATGGTGAAGGCGGTAAACCAGCAGATCGAGGCCAAGGCGCCCGCCACCCCCACCGACAGCGACGGCCGCCAGTGGACCAAAACGGCCTTGAGCTGATCGCGTTCCCGGAAGGCCAGATACAGGCCCATCATCACCGTTTGCATGATCACCGACACCGCCAGGGTAAAGCCTGCCTGCATAAGAAAGCCGTCGCCGCCCAAGGCCAGCGCGCCGCCCCTGAACAACACCACCGACGCGCCCAAAAAGGCGCCGCAGGTCAGTCCGATCAGGGTCGGCTTTTCGGTCAGGCTGGTGATCAGATTGGCGGCGGAGATTTTGGTTTGCGCCACCGATAACGCCAACACGCCGATCAGGCTGATGCCGATGGCGGCCACCGCCCCCAGGCTCAGGCTATCGCCGAGGATGAGGAATCCGAGCAATGCCACCTGAACCGTTTCGGTTTTCGAATACGTGGTGCCGACGGCGAAGTTCCTGAACGAAAACAGCCAGATCAACAGGAACGTAAAAATAATCTGCGACAGCCCGCCCAGAAAACAATAGATCAAAAACCCGGTGTTAACGGCGGGAACCTCAAAACCGCCGAACCGGGTCAGCCCCCAAACGTAAACGACGGCGAACGGCCAGGCGTAGAAAAAGCGCACATAGGTTGCCCCGGCGGTGCTAAGCCGGGACTTCAAATGTTTTTGCAAAGCCGAACGTAGGTTCTGAAAGAACGCGGCGGCGATGGTGAAGGGAATCCAGAGTTCGAACATGGCGGCGATTATAACGGTTGCGTCGACCCCGTCATCCGCGTTTCTATGATCCCCAACTTACTATTGTATGAGAGGATTCACCCTTGGCCGCGACCCTGCCCAAAAAAGCCCAAGCCGTCATCATCGGCGGCGGCGTTATCGGATGTTCCATCGCCTACCATCTGGCCAAGATCGGTTGGTCCGATGTGGTGTTGGTGGAACGCAAAAAACTGACCTCGGGCACCACCTGGCATGCCGCCGGCCTGATCGGGCAGTTGCGCGACAATCAGGACATGACCAAGCTGGCCAAGTATACGGCAGAGCTGTATTCGGGGCTGGAGGCGGAAACCGGCCAAGCCACCGGGTTCCGGCAGAACGGGTCGCTGTCCATCGCCACCAACGAAGGCCGTCTGGAAGACCTCAAGCGGCGTGCCGACATGGCCAAGGTGTTCGGGTTGGGCGTCGATGTGCTCGACGCAGATGCCTGCAAGGAACTCTATCCGCTGATCACTGTCGATGATGTGTTGGGCGGCATCTTCCTGCCCAGTGACGGCACCGCCAATCCCATCGACGTCACCATGGCGCTGGCCCGTGGCGCCAGGGACGGAGGCGTGCAAATCTTCGAAGACACCAAGGTCACCGCGATCAATCATGATGATGGCCGCATCACCGGAATCGATACCGACGCCGGAACCATCGAGGCCCCTTTCGTGGTGTTGGCGGCCGGAATGTGGAGCCGAGATATCGCCGCCACCGTCGGGGTTACGGTGCCGCTGCACGCTTGTGAACACTTCTATGTCGTTACCGAACCCTTCGATGGCGTGACCCCGGACCTGCCGGTGTTCCGGGATTACGATTCCCAGGCCTATTTTAAAGAGGACGCCGGCAAATTGCTGATCGGCGCGTTCGAGACCGAGGCTAAGCCCTGGGGCATGGACGGTATCCCTGAGGATTTCTGTTTCGATCAATTGCCGGATGATTTCGATCATTTCCAGCCGATCCTGGAAGGCGCGCTCAGGCGCGTGCCGGCGCTTGAAAACGCCGGCATCCAGACGTTTTTCAACGGGCCGGAAAGTTTCACCCCGGACAACCGCTACCACATCGGCGAGGCGCCGGGGCTGACAGGCATGTTCGTTGCCGCGGGCCTCAATTCCATCGGCATTCAGTCGGCCGGCGGCATTGGCAAAGTGGTGGCGGAATGGATGCGTGACGGCCTTCCGCCTGCGGACCTTTGGACCGTCGATATCCGTCGCAACATGCCATTTCAGGCCGACCCGGATTATTTGCGCGAACGGGTGACGGAGTCCCTGGGCCGGCTCTATGCCGTGCACTGGCCTTTCTATCAGCCCCGCACCGCCCGCGGTATTCGCCTGTCGCCCTTTTATGACCGTCTTGGTGAACTCGGCGCTTGCTTCACCGAGGCCCAGGGCTGGGAACGCCCCGGCTGGTTTGCCCCCGATGGCGTCAAACCCGAATACGTCTACAGCTTCAAGCGTCAGAACTGGTTCGAACATTCCGCCGCCGAGCACAAGGCCGTGCGGGAAGCCGTGGGGATGTTCGATCAGACCTCGTTTTCCAAGTTCGAGCTTCTGGGTCAAGACGCCGAAGCGGTGCTGAACCGGGTGTCGGCCAATGACGTCGCCGTCGAGCCGGGACGCATCGTTTATACCCAGTGGCTGAATGAACGGGGCGGCATCGAGGCCGACCTCACCGTCACTCGTCTGGAACGCGATCGGTTTCTGATCGTTTCCGGTGTCGCCTCTCAGGTGCGTGATTTTCAATGGCTGAAGCGCCATATCCCCGATGATGCCGACGCCGAGCTTGCCGATATCACCGAAGATATCGCCGTATTGGGCGTCATGGGGCCGGCGTCCCGTGCCCTGTTTTCGGAAGTCAGCGACGCCGATTTGTCCAACGAAGGGTTTCCTTTTCAAACATCGAGGGAAATTGATATCGCCGGGGCGCGGGTGCGGGCGTCCCGCATTACCTATGTCGGTGAATTGGGCTGGGAGTTGTATATCCCCGTGGATGGGGCGGCAGCGGTTTTCGAGGCGCTTCAGGACGCCGGCAAAAGTCATGGACTGGCCCTGGCCGGCATCCATGCCATGAATTCACTCAGGATCGAGAAAGCCTACCGCCATTGGGGCCATGACATCGGCGATCAGGATACGCCGCTTGAAGCAGGCCTAAGCTTTGCCGTCGGCTGGGACAAACCGGGCGGATTCATCGGCCTTGAGGCCTTGTCCGAACAGCGCCAAGGCGGGGTTAAGCGGCGCTTGGTCCAGTTCGCCCTGGAGGACCCGGAACCGCTGCTCTATGGCTATGAGCCGATTTGGCGCGACGGGGTGATCGCCGGTTACATCACCTCCGCCATGTATGGTCATACCCTTGGCCGTGCCATTGGATTGGGCTATGTCACGGATGGGAATGGGGAAACCGCAGGCAACGTAGATGGAGATTTTATCGCCGCCGGGGCCTATGATATCGAGGTCGCCGGCAGGCGATTTGAGGCCCAGGCTTCGTTGAAACCGCTCTATGATCCCAATAGCGAACGAGTGAGGGCTTAGTGTTTGGGCTTGGGATTGATTCTTAACTGGACTATAACCGATTTGAAGGCAATAGAAGGGTATAAGAAACCGGCGAATCGGTATTGTTTCGCGCCAAATATAAACAGAAAGAGGCTTTGCCCAGATTATGGCTAGGCACAAATCACCACCCGGCGCCGTGCTCTTGAAGCGCCTTCAGGGGTTGGAGGGAAAATCCTCCGGCATGTCGCTGATGTTGATTGCCCTCAACGCCCTGCCCACCGACGATGAGGAGGATAAATTTTGGGGCGAGCTGGACGATTTTTTCACCGAGTATAAGTCTCGCTACGAGGCCGAGGTTTATGAG
>DASCOC010000122.1:0-10389 GCA_036011805.1 Rhodospirillales bacterium | reverse complement strand
CATCTCGTTTCGCCTTGAGATCATCGAGCTGGTATTCCATTTCTTTAAGCATGATCGCCCCCTTCAAACCCCAATGCGTTCATTCCTCCACAGCCGCAGCGCCGCGCTTGCTGGCAGCGTCTCCTTATACGGTCGCTTAAACGTACTTCGAACCAAGGCGGCGATGATTGACCTGGGTCAATACCTGAGCAGGGTCAAAGACCAAGGACTGGGGTTGTCGATGGTGAAGATGGGCCGCTTTCGGGGGCAAAGCGGACTTTACCCGCAGGCGAAATCAAGAGTCCGCCGCCTCCGCCGCGGCGCTGGCCAATTCATCGGCGCGTTCGTTTTCGGGGTGGCCGGCGTGGCCCTTGACCCAGTGCCAGCCGATATCGTGGCCGTCCAGGGCCTCATCCAGCGCCTGCCATAGGTCCTTGTTCTTGACCGGCTTTTTCGCCGCCGTCCGCCAGCCGTTGCGCTTCCAGCCGTCGATCCATTCGGTGATTCCCTGCATCACGTATTTGCTGTCGGTATAAAGATCGACCGGGCTGCCGGGCTTCAGCGCCTCGATCCCCTGAATCGCCGCCATCAGTTCCATGCGGTTGTTGGTGGTTTCCGCCTCAAAGCCGGAAAGTTCTTTCTCAACCCCGCGCCAGCGCATCAACACGCCCCAGCCGCCGGGCCCCGGATTGCCCAGACACGCCCCGTCGGTATAAATCTCGGTGCGCTCGTCGCTCATTGTTTATTCCTTATTTATTCCAGGCCATATTCGGCGGGGCTGGTTATGTCGCGGTGAAACCGGAGCTTGGTCAGATACTCGAGCGGGTCCTTGCGCACCACCAGGGCATCGTCGGGCGTGTACAGCCAGTCATACAGCCGGGTCAGCAGGAAGCGCATCGCCGCGCCCCGCGCCAGCAAAGGAAGTGCTGTCAGTTCGGCGTCGGAAAAATCGCGGACCTTGCGGTACGCCGTCAACAGGCGCCGCGCCTTGGTGACGTTGAAGCTCCGGTCCGGCTCGAAACACCAGGCATTGAGGCAGATGCCCAGGTCATAGGCGAACATGTCGGTGCAGGCGAAATAAAAATCGATCATCCCGACCAGCCGCCCGTCGCGGAAAAAAACGTTGTCGGGAAACAGGTCGGCGTGGATGACGCCGCCGGGAAGGCCTTGCGGCCAGCCATCTTCCAAGGCGTCCAATTCGCCGCTGAGCTCGCCGGCCAAGCCCGGCGCCACTTCATCGGCGCGGTCGCCGCTTTGGCCCAACAACGGCCGCCAGCTTTTGATCGACAGGCCATTGTCCCGGGTCATGGAGAAATCGGCGCCGGCCAGATGCAGTTCCGCCATCGCCCGGCCCAGTTCGGCGGTATGCTCAGGCATAATCCGCCTCGGCCACATCCCGGACAGAAACGTGAAGATGGCGGCGGGCCGCCCGCACAGTTGGCGCAGTGCGTCACCATCGCGGCCGTGCACCGGCGTCGGGCACGGAATGCCGGCGGCGTCGAGGTGGTCCATGAGGCCTAAGAAAAACGGCAGGTCCTGCGGGTCGACGCGCTTCTCATAAAGGGTCAGGATGAAGTTGCCGGTCGAGGTGGTGAGGGCGAAATTGGAATTTTCGATGCCTTCGGCAATGCCCTTGCAGGACAGGAACTCGCCGATATCGTATTCGGCGGCGAATCGGACCAAATCTTCGTCGCCGACTTCGGTATAGACAGCCATGATTTCCCCTTCGTCGGAAGTCTTACGAAACCGCCGCCCCGCTGGCAAGGGATGACGGCATCCTTGGGGTTTACCCCCGTAAGCGGTATATTAACACCATTGTATGTAGCTTGCGGTTTGCTAACCGCCCCAGGAAAAAAGCCCATTTTGACCAATCGTCCCAAATTCGTTGCCGCGGCGTTGATGGCATTGGTTCTGCTGACCATTCCGATGACGGTATTCGCCGCCCGGCCCACCGGCCTGCCGACGGGAGAGACGCCGCCCGGGAAACCGGACGATCTGGTCCTGCGCGCGCAAAAGGCGCTGGCCAAGGCCGGCTTTTACCGTGGCCCCCAAGACGGCCGCATGTCGAGGGCGATCAGAGCCGCCGTGCGCGCCTATCAAACCCAGGCCCGCCTTAAGGTCACCGGCCGCATCAGCAAGGCGCTTGTCGATGGGCTGGAAAACAATCTTCAGGTCCGGATTCTGCTCAAACGCCTGGACCAGGTGCGCATCGAAAACATGGGCGCGGCGCGCGAAGCCCTGTTGAATCATCCGGCGACCCGCGATCTGGTCACCGGCACCGAAGAGGAAGTCGCCGACCCGACCCGTGAAAAAGCCGCCTGCCTTGAGAGCATTACCGTGCGCTGCCTGTTGACGGAATCGCTGGAAAGCGCCAAGGCCGTCTTCAAACCGGAATTGCGGGACTGGGCCTTGGGTGAAATTCTGGTCGCCCAGGCGCGCGCCGGTCTGGGCCCCGAGGCGATGGACACCGCCGGCAAGATTCGCGACCCCCGGCTGATTATTGTCGCGCTTCGCGATATCGCCGAAGCCCAGGCCGCGTCGGGTTTAAGCGAAAAGGCGCTGGCCGCCGCCGATATCATTTCCGATCCGGTCAAGCGGGCCGAAGCGCTGGCCGCCATCGCCGATATTCAGGTCAGGCGCGGCGACCTGCAAGGCGCCAAAACGACCGCCGACCACCTGATCGAATCGATCAACAATATTTCCGAACCGCTTGCCCAGGTGTCCTTTCAGGCCCAGGCGGCGGTGATCTTTGCGCACGCCGGCAACGGCCGGCAAGCCGCCGATATCTTGAATGCAACCGAATCCTTCGCCCGCAAAAAAATCGACGCCGGGAACCTGGGCGTGGCGCTGCGCCATATCGCCAAGGCGTTCGGCGAAACCGAGCAATTGGCCCAGGCCCTCAACATCCTCAGTGATGTCCGTGACGATTCCAACCGCACCCCAGTGCTGATCGCCGCCGCCACCAAACAAGCGATCGCCGGCGATGCGGCGGCGGCGCTGGCCACCGCCAATACCATCGAGGCGGTTCGCTTCCGGGCCGTGGTGTTGGGACAGATTGCGCTCGCCGAGGCGAGAAACTGCGATCTGGATGCCGCCGACGTGACCCTGAAATTGGCGCTCGCCGCCATCGAGAAGATCAAGCTGCCGTATGCGCGGTCTTACGCGGTCAGCCGCGTGTCGCTGGCCATGGCCGGCATTGGCAAACTGCCCGACGCCGGCGCCAAGTCGGCCGGGCTGTTCCTCAAGGCCGTCAATGCGGCCCGCAAAATTGACGACAACCGGCTGCGCGCCCACACCCTTTGGACCATTGCCGCCGAGCAAATCCGCGCCGGTGACGATGCCGGCGCCAAGCGGACCAAGGCCTACGCCAACCAGGCCACCGGCGGCATCAAAAGCACCCTGAGCCAGGTCTGGATGTTCAGTGACATCGCCACCGGCCACGCCGCCGAGGGCGAAGAGATCGCCGCCTGGGCGGCCTTCGACCACGGCCTCAACGTGGCCCGGTCCATCGACAATTCCTGGGGCCGGGCAAGGGCGTTTGGTCGGCTCGCCGCGACGCTGATCGAACTGGTCGACCCCGGCAACACCGCCGCCGCCAAATCCCGGTAATGGGCCTGTTTGATAACGTCCGCTCTGGAGGGCCTAAATTCAAATGAACGAACCGGAGCCACTTAGGCGCGGAAAACGGTTTCACAAAATCGTACAGGCCGATTTCGGAAGAGACTCTTCAGACGGGTCAGTACGATGTGAAGCGCCCATAGAACTTGTTCTAAAACGTGCCGCCATAAAAAAATGGGGTCGGGCAGACATCCTTATTACCGAACTGGATGATGTGGTTGCCGTCCTCGAAATAAAGGCGACCGACTGGGATAGGATCAAAACGAAGAACATCAAGAAGAACCTATGGCGGCACCAGAACCAGCTTTATTCTTACGTAGAGAAGTTTCTGGAGATCGATAAGAAAAGCTTGTCTGCGTATATTATTTATCCGACACGGCCCAGTAGCGCCGAGCTTTGTAAAGTGATCGATGATTATCTCGAAAACTACGGTATGCTTGCACACTGGTATGATGAAATTGCCACCGACGCAAACTGACCCCTTTCCCCATCCCGCTAATGAGCCCCCTTCGGCCTCTACCATTCCCGTCCTTGCCGCCAACTGGGCGCTGATTTACAGTCTGCGGGGCGAACCTAAGGGCGCCTAATCGCTTTGCGATGGAACGCATTTAAATTTGTAATGGTATTGGCCCGTGACATTCCCCTCCTTTAACCGCCCTTCCGCCCGCTTCCGCGGATGGCGGCGGGCGCTTAGCCTCAGTGTGTTGGCGTTAGGGCTGACGGCGTGCACGACCTATCAAAACGTCGTCGATAAATTTAAAGATCCGATCGTGCTGAAATGCCCCGATTACTGGGTCGTCGCCGATGCGGCGAATGTCATCAAGTATAAGGACGGTCCCGGCCGTGACCTCATCGACATCGATTTCGAGGGCAAAATCACCGGCGTCCAATTGGGCTGCTTGAGCAATATTGACAGGAACACCAAATCTGGGATTTTGGAAATCGACGTCACCCTCAGGATGGATGCGTCGCGCGGCCCGGCCAACCGCAACCGCAAGGCGCGTTTCGACTATTTCATCAGCGTCGTCGATAAAAACCGCAAAATTCTTTTCCGGGAAGACTTTCCCCTCGGCATCAATTTTCCAGGCAACAAGACCCGCATCCTATTCCGCAGCAATCCGGTGACCCTGGAAGTCCCGATCTCGCCGAAATGGTCGAGCAGTTATTATGGTATTTTCGCCGGCCTGAAACTGACCCGCGAGGAGCTTCAATTCAACCGCGATAAGATTCAGAATTCGAGGGCAAGACCATCCCGGTAACGCCCCCGGAAACGCCAAGATCACGCCGCCCTTTCCGGCCATCCGGTTGTTGACCTGATAGGGCAGGACATGCCAAGTTTATTTGTGAATACGATATAGTTTTCTCAGAAGACCCTTGCGGGAGAGACCGGCAAAAAGATTGAGCCGGCGCCGAAGGAGCAACCGCCCCGGAAACTCTCAGGCACCCGGACCGCAAGGCGATGAGGCTCTGGAAAGTGGTCGGTGGACTTTTTAAAATGCTTGGTTTCAAGCCGTTCGCCGCCCCACCGAAGATGTAACCCCGCCGGGCCAACCCGGCGTAAACCGTGACCACGCGGAAGGGGAATCTTTCAGGTTCCGAGACAGAGGGGGCGCAGGGCTATTTCCGGCGACGCGTTGATGACGCCGGCAACCCGCCAAAAAGCGCCGCCAACGGATTGGGAGAGCCAAGTGAATAGCCAAAACGCCCCAGAGAGTGAACAAGGCCTGAAACAGACCCCCCTTGATGCCTTGCATCGGGAACTGGGCGGCAAGATGGTGCCCTTCGCCGGCTTTGACATGCCGGTGCAATATGAAGCCGGCATCCTCAAAGAACACCTGCACACCCGTGAGGCCGCCGCCGTGTTCGACGTTTCCCACATGGGCCAGGCCTTCCTCAGGGGCGACAATGTGCAAGCCGCGCTGGAAACATTGGTGCCGGGGGAGCTGCAGGCCTTAAAGGAAGGCCGCACGCGCTACACGCTGCTGACCAATGAGGCCGGCGGCATCCTCGACGACCTGATGGTGACAAACCGGGGCGACTACCTTTATCTGGTCGTCAACGCCGCCTGCAAGGAGGCCGACTTCGCCCATATTGAGGACCGGATCGGCGCTGAGACGGAACTGGAAATCCTCGAGGACCGGGCGCTGATCGCCCTTCAGGGCCCGGCGGCGGCTGCGGTGTTGTCGCGCCATGCCTCCGGCGTCGACACCATGGCGTTCATGTCCGCCGCCACCGTCGACATCGCGGGGGTTAGCGGCGGCGTTTCCTGTTTCGTCACCCGGTCGGGCTATACCGGCGAAGACGGCTATGAAATTTCCGCCCCCGCCGCAGACGCCGAAGCGTTAACCCGCCTGTTGCTCGATGAAGCCGAGGTCGCGCCTGCCGGCCTTGGCGCGCGCGACACGCTGAGGCTGGAAGCCGGGCTCTGTCTTTACGGCAGCGATATCGATACCCAAACCACGCCCATCGAAGCGGGGTTGGCCTGGGCCGTCAATAAACGCCGCCGCGAAGAAGGCGGATTTCCCGGCGACGGCATTATATTGGCGCAGCTTAAAGACGGCGTGACCAAAAAACGGGTCGGCATCAAACCGGAAGGCAAGGCCCCGGCCCGCGCCCATACCCCCATCGAAGACTCAGGCGGCAACGCCATCGGCGAGATCACCAGCGGCGGCTACGGCCCCTCGGTCGGCGGCCCCATCGCCATGGGCTATGTCGATGCCGCCTTCTCAGACCCCGACACGCCGGTCAATCTGATGGTGCGCGGCAAGGCGCTGGCGGCCAAGGTCGCCAAGCTGCCATTCGTCGAACAACGCTATTATAAATCTTAGGGAACCACCGAAGGGAATATCCATGGCTATCAAATACTCAAAAGATCATGAATGGATCAACATGGAGGGCGAGATCGCCGTCGTCGGCATCAGCGACTATGCCCAGGAGCAACTGGGCGAGATCGTTTTCATCGAATTGCCCGAGGCCGGCAAACAGCTGGATAAGGGAGACGAAGCCTGCGTCATCGAATCGGTCAAGGCCGCCAGCGAGATCTACGCCCCGGCATCGGGCGATGTCACCGAGGGCAACGGCGATCTTGATGCGGCGCCCGGAAAAGTTAACGAAGACGCCACCGGCGAAGGCTGGTTGTTCAAGATGACCCTGAATGACCCCACCGAGCTCAACGACATGATGGACGCCGGGGCGTACAAGGAATATGTGGAGGGACTTGGGTAATGACCAGGCCGACCCTGGGCGAACTGGAACAACGTGACGATTTCATCCGCCGCCATATTGGCCCCGGCGATGAGCAGATCAGCGACATGCTCGGCGTCCTCGGGCTTGAGACGCTCGATGAATTGATCGAAAAGGTGGTGCCGGAAAGCATCATCACCGACGAGCCCCTAAACATCGCCGCCGACAAGACAGAAAGGGGGACGTTGTCGTACCTCCGGCGCATGTCGGAACGAAACAAGGTCTTCGTCTCGATGATCGGCATGGGCTACTACGGCGCCAAATTGCCCAGCGTCCTGCTTCGCAATGTGTTTGAGAACCCCGGCTGGTACACCGCCTATACCCCCTATCAGGCGGAAGTCAGCCAAGGCCGCCTGGAAACCCTGATCACCTATCAGCAAATGGTCATGGACTTGTGCGGCATGGAAATCGCCAATGCGTCGCTGTTGGACGAAGCCACCGCGGCGGCCGAGGCCATGGCGATGGCGAAGCGCCTCTGTAAAACCAAGGCCAACGCCTTTTTCGTCGCCGATGACTGTCATCCGCAGACCCTCGCCGTCGTCAAAACCCGCGGCCGCTCGCTCGGCTTTGACATTGTCCAGGGCGATCCCTTCACCGAGCTGGAAGGCCATGACGTGTTCGGCGTGCTGGTCCAATACCCCGGTTCCAGCGGCGCCGTCAGGGATATTCGCCCGGTCATCGAGAGCGCTCACGACAAAGGCGCCTTGGTAACGGTGGCCAGCGACCTGTTGGCGTTGGTGCTGATGAAACCGCCGGGCGAGATGGACGCCGATATCGTCGTCGGCTCATCGCAACGGTTCGGCGTTCCCATGGGATACGGCGGGCCGCATGCAGGGTTCTTCGCCACCCGGGATGCGTTCAAACGCCAGATGCCGGGCCGGATCATCGGCATGTCGGTGGACAGCGCCGGCCGCCCGGCGCTGAGGATGGCGTTGCAGACCCGCGAACAGCACATCCGCCGGGAAAAAGCGACGTCGAACATCTGCACGTCGCAGGTTCTGCTGGCCATTCTGGCGGCGCTGTACGCGGTCTACCACGGCCCCGTGGGCTTAAGGAATATCGCCAGGAAGGTGCACCGGATGACCCGGATCATGGCCGAGGGGTTGAAGCGCCTGGGCTTTGAGATCGAAACCGAGGCCTTCTTCGACACCCTCACCGTCGTCGTCCCCGGCCAGGCCGGCGCCATCGCGGCGCGCGCCCGTGAGCAGCGCATCAACCTGCGCGTCGTCGACAACAACCGGCTCGGCATTTCCATCGATGAGACGACGCGGCGAAAAAATATCCTAACCCTGTGGACGGTGTTTTCGACCAAGGCCACGGACATCCTGGATATAGAGGCCATCGATGCAGAGGCCGGCGAAGGCTTCCCCGAAGACCTGATCCGGACCAGCGAATATATGACCCATCCGGTGTTCCACCTCTATCACGGCGAAACCGAGATGATGCGCTATCTCAGGCGCCTGGTGTCCAAGGATATCGCGCTGAACCGGTCGATGATTCCACTGGGATCCTGCACCATGAAGCTCAACGCCGCGACCGAGATGATTCCGGTATCGTGGCGCAACTTTTCCGCCATGCATCCGTTCGCGCCGTTGGAACAGGCGCAAGGCTACCGGCAATTGTTCGAAGAGCTGGAACACATGCTGTGCGAGGCGACCGGGTTTGACGCCATGTCGCTGCAACCCAACGCCGGTTCGCAAGGCGAATACGCGGGGCTCTTGGCGATCCGCAAATACCAGGAAAGCCAGGATCAGGCCCACCGCGACGTTTGTCTGATTCCGGCGTCGGCGCACGGCACCAATCCGGCCAGCGCCAACCTGGCCGGCCTTCGCGTCGTCGTCGTCGCCTGTGACGATGCCGGCAACGTCGATGTCGCCGACCTCAAGGACAAGGCCAAGGAGCACGCCGATAATCTGTCGGCGTTGATGATCACGTATCCGTCAACCCACGGCGTGTTCGAGGAATCCATACGCGAGATTTGCCAGGTCATCCACGACAACGGCGGCCAGGTCTATTTCGACGGCGCCAACCTCAACGCCATGGTCGGCATCTGCAAGCCGGGCGAAATCGGCGCCGACGTGGCCCACCTGAACCTGCATAAAACCTTCGCCATTCCGCACGGCGGCGGCGGGCCGGGGGTGGGGCCGATCGGCGTGCTCAGGCATTTGGCGCCGTTCCTGCCCGACCATCCCCTGGTCGAGGCCGTCAACCCGGCAGCGCGGGGCGAAGAAACCATTGGCACCGTCGCCGCCGCCCCCTGGGGCTCGGCCAGCGTGCTGCCGATTTCGTGGTCCTATATGTTCATGATGAAGGGGCACGGGCTGAAACGCGCGACGCAAGTGGCGATCTTGAACGCCAATTACATTGCTGCGCGCCTGGATCAGCATTTTCCGGTGCTTTATTCCGGCAAGGACGGCATGGTCGCCCACGAATGCATCATCGACCTCAGGCCGATCAAGGAATCCTCCGGCATCAGCGTCGATGACGTCGCCAAACGGCTGATGGATTACGGCTTCCATGCGCCGACGATGTCGTTTCCGGTCGCCGACACGCTGATGATCGAGCCGACGGAAAGCGAAGCCAAGCGGGAATTGGACCGCTTTTGTGACTCCATGATCGCCATTCGCGCAGAGATTCAAGCCGTCGAGGACGGCACCGCCGATGCCGACGACAACCCGCTCAAAAACGCGCCGCACACCCATCATCAATTGATCGCCGAGGACTGGCCGCACCCCTATTCCCGCGAACAGGCGTTTTTTCCGCTAAAAGGATTGTTGGAAGATAAATACTGGCCGCCGGTCGGCCGCATCGACAACGTCGCCGGGGATCGGAATTTGGTTTGCGCCTGCCCGCCCATGGACGCCTACGCCGAGGCGGCGGAGTAGGGGGCTACCCGGGGAGACTTAAAGCCGGAGGGTCATTCCTTCTTAACTGTGATGTCCGCTTTGCCCCCGAAAGCGGACATTGGCGTTTAGTGTCCGTGATCGTATGTTGAGACTGTAAGTTCTTTACGCAACTCCGGATTCGTTGCCTTTATAATTTTTCTTTCGCGACCGTTGTAGGAATGCGTTTCCTCAAAATTGGGCACGCCAGGGGAATGTTGCCGATGGAGCATGACCCGATATTCTTCCTCCCGTTCAAAGTCTTTTTCTTTAAACAGAACAATGCACATGGTTAGGATTCTGACTATGTCGATCTGATTAAGAATTTTAGGTTCTCCATAATCAGTTGTTAGCAAATCAAAAAATGCCGTCACAGCCTTAGTCGCAAGCCGTGTCTGCGCCTCATTGTCATAAATCACGAACCCCTCATTTAATTTATACAAATCTGTGAAGTAGAATAATTTGAAGGACCCGTCACCGACCGGTTGGGTGTGCCAACTCGTGGCCCGCAACAATATCGGAAAATTTTCTGGAAGCTCTAGTATTTGGTCACCGTATTCGCCAGCAAGAAAGGCATTTGCCGGATTGATCGTAAGCGACAGGATGTAGCAATCAGCTAAAGCTTCCCCGACCGCAGAAACGATTTCTGACATCTCATCGTTACTTC